>PWZB01000083.1 GCA_003567625.1 Bacteroidales bacterium
AGGTATAAGTGTTGTGGTATCTGAGGGTTTTTGATGAAGAGAATAATTAGTAATAATCTGATCGTTAGTGTTGATCTGTAAATTGTAAGCTGGTTTTAGCTGGCTGTTTTTTAAATGATCTGCGTATATCAGCGAAATCTGCGGGAAACAATATTTTGGGACTTTTTAGTGTGGACTTAATTTTAAAACTTTTGATACACCCTCCTGTCAAATTGGAAAACCCCGTATAAAAAAACAACGGTCTGTTTTACCATACGAACCTTCCATTCGCCTTCAATTTAAACCAAACTGATTGTTTTTTGCCTCATACGTATCCACATAAACGTGTTCGGCAGGATTGAACCTCCAACCTTAAAACAGATAACTCTAAAAAGGGTTGTTTAGGAGTTTATAAAGATTTTATGGGTTCAGTATCTGGCAAGAGAAACCTTGCTATATTATCAATCCCCTTTGTGTTCCTTCTGTGTTAACCTTTGTGTTTTTTTGTGGTAAAAAATTCAACCATGAGGACACAAAGTACGTTCACAAATTCACAAAGTATGTTCACTAAGGTAATTTAAATTAGCATCCCTGTGCGGCATAAATTTATTTATTAACTACAGAGATAATTTAAAAAAAAGTTATATAGGTGGTCATATTGCAACAACTCAGAGATAAATCCTTTCAATATTACGTTTACTGAGGTCAAGCGTGCCTACACCCATTTCTTCTGCAATACGCAGATACCCGATATCTTTTGGGTTGGATCCGAACAACAATGTACTTGCAGCATCAACAGCGACAATATCGGGTGATATAAGCAAACTTTCCATCCTGGTAAGGTCTGCAGTTGATGTACCTCGCGGGCCGTTTCGTGTCATAACAAAGTAAGCATCTACAATGTTGAGTTGTGGTTTACGCTTATACAGACAAAAATCTGCTATACATTGATGCAGGTCGTTTCTGTGCCAGAAACGACGGTCCCAGACAATACCCATCAGGTTTTTCATTGCAATGGTAAGCGATGTAGAGCCATGATGTTTAAGCACAGGAACATTAATATATAAATCAGACTCCAGGATCAGCTCGTGAACTTTCACATCTTTGAGTCTCTTTGCGCCGGGTATATCAACCTGGTGATAATATCTTTCCTGGTTTCCCGGGACCATCTGTCCATCAGCAGAACGTACCGCATCTTCAATACCACTGTTTTGGTAAGACAGCCGCCAATTATCGCATGTATTATCAAACGATAAAACCCGCCTTGCACCTGCCTCATAACAGCTTTCAACGATTGCTTTCACAAGATCGGGATTGGTGTTTGCAGCACGCTCCGGTGAAACATCCCAGCCGATATTGGGTTTTACCACAACCGTCTGACCCCTTCTAACAAACCTGCCCATACCCCCTATTTCCTCAATACCACGCTTGTACATAGTAACAGGGTCGGCCCCACGAACTGCCACTAAGTCAGGATATGTGCTGCCCTGGCCAAATAACCTTCCACTGAATCCGCCGGCAAAAGCCATTAAACTGCCAGATAAACTGTAAAAAATACCTTTCCTTAAAAATTCACGCCTTTTCATTATATATTTAAAATTTATTTTCTTACAAATATACAGGGAAAGTTTAAAAATTTATATTTTTGAAGAAACTTTTACAATTAAATTACAACTTTTTTGTTTTGGAAATTGTGATTTTTTATAATTCATTTTAGAATCTTAGGTATTAAATAAAAAAGAATAATTTGTAAACTATTATAAACATCAACATGAAAACAAATTCTACCGTTACAACTATCAAAATAAGAAAAAGTATCTCAACAGCTATTTTTTATGTTTTTGCCCTCGCATTTATATATCTGATACCTGCTTTTTCTCATTTGTTAAGTTTTCCTTTATATCTCATCGAGCCTATGAGGCTGATGTTAATTATTGCCATCGTACATACTCATCGTTATAATGCGTATGCACTGGCAATTACGCTTCCGCTGTTTTCATTTGCCATTGCAGCACACCCTGTTTTTATTAAAAGTATCCTGATCTCCGTTGAATTGCTTTTTATGGTATGGTTGTATTACCAGCTATCACGATACTGGAACAATTTTGTGAGCATACTGTCAAGCATATGGGCTTCCAAAGTCCTCTATTATGGATTGAAATACCTGGCAATTCTTCTGTTTTTACCAAAAGAAACGCTGGTAGCAACCCCGCTATACCTGCAAGTTATTACTTCATTGGTTTTCAGTGCTTATCTCTTTGGAGTGTTATCTTTTAAAAAAAATATACGTTGAATATGAATGCTTAATTTTCAACTGCCGGTTGCTGATTTAATACTGCCGACTGTCTTTTGTTATTTGGGGCTTGGAATATACTCACATAGTATTTGATTTTATGTGTTCGTTATCTCGCTCCGCTCGGTAAGGTTTCGGGTTTTAGAATTATGAACATTTCATTTAAATTAGTTTTAAATTTTAAGAATAATTCGGATTAACAAATAATCAAATACCTTTCATGATCATTGTTGGTGATGCTATAGTTTCGGAAGATTTATTGAATGATTGTTTCGTGTGTGACTTTAAAAAGTGTTCGGGTCGTTGCTGTGTTGAAGGAGATGCCGGTGCCCCGCTCTCAGAAGAAGAAGCAGGGATATTAGAATCAATTTACCCGTCAATTAAAGCTTATTTGTCATACCAAAACCTATATTCAATAGCAACACAGGGAGTTTATGTTAAAGATTTTGAAGGCGAGTTGACAACACCACTCATAGATAATAAACATTGTGTATATGCTTATTTTGATAATAAGAAAATTGCCAGGTGTACAATAGAAAAAGCTCATATTGATGGTGTAATAAATTACCGAAAACCGATTTCATGCCACCTCTACCCTGTCAGAATATCCGAAAACAATGGTTTTTATGCCGTCAACTACCATAAATGGGCTATTTGCGAACCGGCACGGGAATATGGAGAAAAACTGAATATACCGGTGTATGAGTTTGCCAAAGATGCGCTTATCAGAAAATTTGGTAAAAAATGGTTTAAGGAATTTGCTATTATTGCAAAAAATTATTATAAAAAATAATGGTATGTATAAGTAAATAAAAGTAAGTGATTGCGATATGAATATATATTTTTTTTCAAAACACCTTTTTATTACTACCCTTTCGGGAATGATGCTTTTTTCCTTTATATATTCCGAATCATTCACTCAAGAGCTGCAAAAACCGGAACAGCCAGTGCATCCGCAACTGAAAACCGATATAGATATTATCGAATATGATACTATCGTTCAATATAGCAACACAACAAGGCGAATTAAAGTAGCCAACAAAGGAAATGCTCCTTTACAGGTCTATAATGTAAGGAGTTCGAGCGGTGTAACTGTACCATCATGGCCAAGGCAGCAAATTGAACCCGGTGAAGAGGCCTATATAC
Source organism: Bacteroidales bacterium (assembly GCA_003567625.1). Classification (GTDB taxonomy): domain Bacteria; phylum Bacteroidota; class Bacteroidia; order Bacteroidales; family UBA7960; genus PUKZ01. The sequence continues at coordinate 3,419 of PWZB01000083.1, forward strand.
AGGTGAGATATAATTCTTCCAGCCCGGGGCCAATAAACCGTAAGATCATTATTCACAGCAATTCTCCCGAAAACACGAAAATAATAAAGATAAGGGGATATGTGATACCGGCAGTAAAATAATTCCTATTGCAACACAAGGCAACAATCAAATTTCAACCAATCTTTTTGTATATAAACTTCATATTTCAAATCTTTCAACCTGATTTAAAAGAATTAAACATCAAAAAAAGCCACTTCAAGTTTGAGTGGCTTTTTTATCGGATCAAAAAATGACCCGGTCAGAATTCTTTATGAAGGTTAACTATTCGGTTTTCACTTTTACATTAGTAGCATTCAAACCTTTTCTGCCTTCTTCCAGTTCGTAAGTCACTTCATCACCCTCTTTGACACGGTCAACAAGGCCGGAAGCATGTACGAAGAATTCTTTGTCTGATTCAGAATCTTTGATAAATCCAAATCCTTTTAGTTCATTGAAGAACTTTACTGTTCCTGTTTTCATAAATATAAATATGTAATGTGTTTTAATTGTGGTATTGAAAATCGCAAAATTGAGGGAAATTATTCTGGTAAGGAAATAAATTCAATGATCAAATATTGCAGTAAACAATACCGTTTATTTTATTATCGCTGCAAATATAACTAAAATTCAACAGATAAAATGTTTTTTTATCAACAAATGAAAATCACCGGGTATTTAATCTTTTTCACCCGTTACTTGTTTCCTGTTAGCCGGCGGCCATTTTTCATTATAACTTCCTGCCCATCAGTTACTGCAAGATAATTTTTCATTAAAAACCAAAGGCTCTTTTTATTATGGTCTTTGAATTATTTTACCGGAAAAAACATAAACAGACGAATAAGTTTGTTTTTTTTTATCTATTTCAAACCAATCTGTTTTTTAATTTTGTACGACATTTTGTTAATAAATGTGTTATTACATATTTCAAAATTATTATGTTTAACGGTTTCGTACGAGACTTGTCAGGCATAGGCTGGTTAATTTATAAAAAAACCAAAAAATGAAACCAACCGGTATTCAAATAGCAGGCGAGTTCAAGGGTTGTTCATCAAGTATCTTAAATAATGAGCACAGCCTTGAGTTGCTTATTAATAAAGCTATTACAGAATCGGGTATGATGATGGTAAGTATTATCTCGCACAGGTTTGAGCCTGTTGGCATAACTGTTGCCGCTATTCTCAGTGAATCTCATGTTGTTGTTCATACCTATCCTGAGGCTGACCATGCTTCTGTTGATATTTATACCTGCAGCTACAACACTGAACCACCCAAACGTTTGTTTGAATACCTGAAAAAAGAATTACAGGCAAAGCGGGTTAAGTATGTCGAAATATTCCGTGGCGATATTCTTGATAATAAACAAACAAACCTGATAACAACCTCGGCCGGAAATGGTTTTGAGATTCGCTATATTATCGAAAATATAGTCTTAAGCAAAAAGACCGGTTACCAGCAAATGGACATAATCGACAATACTGTTTTTGGCAGAATGCTTTTCCTTGACAATGACCTTCAGATAGCCGATTCCGATGCAAATATATATAATGAAGCCATGATCTCCCCTGCCAGGACATTGAAAAAAATAAACCGTTCTCTTATACTGGGAGGAGGAGACGGTGGAATAGCAAATCAACTGCTCAAGGAAACCGACACAACAATAACTCTTGTTGATATAGACCCTATGGTGATTGAAGCATGTATAACCTATATGCCAAAAGTAGCAGGAAAGGCTTTTGAAGATAAACGTGTAAAAGTGCTAAATCAGGATGCCGAAAAATTCCTGCAAGCAATTGAAGAAAAATATGATGCTATCTTTTATGACCTTTCAATGCACCCCGAAATTTTTTCCGTTAAGGATAAAAAAACTTACCTGACCGACCTGTTAAGTTCTTTGAAAAAAGCACTTAACAATAACGCAATATTGTCCATGCAATGTTGTTCAGTATTTGACAAGGAAACCCTCGAAACGATAAAAAAAATAATCCCGCAGTTCTTTCAAAATATTAATTACAACCAAGTCTTTATCCCATCATTTTGTGAACCCTGGGTGTTTGTTTCAGCAAAGGTTAACGGTTGACTGTTTTCTTTACTAATGTTCGCTATATTTGTAAATAAATAAAAGGGTATGGATGAAATAATCTCTTTTGCAGAACAAACCTGGTATGATAATCATATCTGGCAATACGGCTTATTTTTATTGTTGATAATTGCCGGGTTGATTTCAAAGAAGTTTTTTTCAAGACTAATAAGCTTTTTTCTTTTTAAGCTTTTCAGAAAGTACAAGGAATATATTGAAGCTGATGCGTTTTACCGGTTGCTTCAGAAACCTTTGAGTTATAAGTTGATGCTGGTTTTTATCTATTTGGCTTTCATGCAAATAAGCTTTCCTGGGCATTGGGAAATGGCACCAAAAGATGAATTTGGAGTTAATATGTTTCTTAGCCGTACATATTCGGTTTTGCTTATATCATCAATTATCTGGTTTTTTTTACGTCTTGCCGATTTCATGTCGGTAATTATGGTTAAAAGAGCTGAGCAAAAAGATAATATTCTTGGCATAAAACAAATAATACCTTTTTTTGTTGATGGTATTAAAATAATCATAATCATTTTCGGATTGTTCTTTATATTGGGGTCTGTTTTTAATGTAAACATCGGCACTCTTATTGCCGGACTTGGTATAGGCGGACTTGCCTTAGCCCTCGCTGCAAAGGAAAGCCTCGAAAATCTCCTGGGCTCATTTACAATATTTCTTGATAAACCTTTTGTTGTAGGAGATTTTGTAAAAGTTGGGGATGTTATGGGTGTTGTTGAAAAAATAGGCTTCAGAAGCACCCGTATAAGAACACTAGAAAAAAGCTATGTTACACTGCCAAATAAAAAAATGGTTGACCAGGAATTGGACAACCTTTCTTTACGCACCAACAGAAGAGCAAAATTCAATATCGGGCTGACCTACTCTACAAACATCGAACAAATACAAGCCATTGTTAATGATATCAAAAAACTCATTGATGTTAATCCCAGCACCAGCAAGGATTATAAAGTGTACTTTACCGATTTTGGAAACAGCAGCCTCGACATAATGGTAATCTATTTTGTTGACACTATGGACTGGGAAGTATATCTCAAAATTAAACAGGAAATAAATTTCAAGATCATGGAAATTATCAAAAAGCATAAAGCCGAGTTTGCTCTCCCATCAACAAGTGTCTATATTGAAAAGCGAACATAAATATATATTACTATCTCATTCCACGTGCCCCGTAGCTAAATTACAGAAGGGTAAAATAACTGCAAAGCTCATTTTTCAAAAATGGCCTGATGATTCTAACATAATCAGAATATGAGTAATTTAAAACCATAAGTTTAACGGGGTAAATTATTTACTATTGAAATAAAAGTAATTCCTGATTTTATATCCAAACAATTATTAAATTTGCAAAAGCAATAAAGTCCGACAGATAATGTTATTATACAAATATCAGCATTATTGATTTGCCATTTTTAAAATTATTAAATAATTAACACACCAAAATGATAAGCAATTTTCTTCTACAGGTTCAACTGCAGAATCAGGAATTAGCTGCAGACACTTTAGCAACGGCAGACATGCCTGCCGAGGAAACTCTTACAATATGGAGCCTTGTATTGAAGGGGGGGGTAGTTATGATCCCCCTTGCCATTTTATCAATAATAGCAATTTATATTTTCATAGAAAGATATTTGGCTATAAGCAGGGCATCGCGAGAAGAGACCAATTTCATGAACAATATACGTGATTTCATGCATGAGGGCAGGATTGATTCGGCCAAATCGTTGTGCCGCAATAATGATTCGCCTATAGCAAGTATGATTGGCAAGGGACTTGTACGTATAGGAAGACCGTTGACCGACATAAATGCGGCTATTGAAAACGTGGGTAAACTTGAAGTTACAAAACTGGAAAAAAACATCGCTTTTTTGGCAACAGTTGCAGGCGCTGCACCTATGCTCGGATTCCTCGGAACTGTCATCGGTATGGTTAGAGCATTCTATAACCTGTCTATGGCAGGTGGAAATATTGATATCAGCCTTCTTGCCGGAGGTATTTACGAAGCAATGATAACAACAATCACGGGCTTAACAGTCGGTATAATCGGATATATTTGTTACAACATACTGGTTTCAAGAATAGAAAAAGTTGTATTTTTACTTGAAGCAAAAGCAACAGAGTTTATGGACTTGCTTCACGAACCTGCAGCTTAAAAAATCAATATCATGGCAATCAGACCCAGAAATACACGTAATGTTGCTTTCAATATGGCATCTTTTTCTGACCTGGTGTTTTTATTGTTGATATTTTTTATGCTTACATCAACACTAATAGCACCCAGCGCTATTAAATTGCTTTTGCCGGCAAGCGAAAGCCGAACCATGGCAAGGCAAACGACAACAGTTTATATCAATGAAGATATGGAATATTTCCTCGAAGAAAGACAGGTTGATCTCGATGCTTTACAGTCTGGCTTGATTATTGCACTGCAAAACGAAACGGAAGGTTCGGTAGTGCTTAGGTCGGACCGCAATGTGCCGGTACAACACATAGTAAATGTTATAGATGTAGTTAACACTATTAATAATATATATAAAACAAAGCATAAAGTTATTTTAGCAACTCAACCACCGAGGTAATGGAAGAAAAAAATAAAAAGGACAACATTAAAGCACTTACAGGCACTATAATCTTTCACGTAGTGTTATTGATATGCTTTATGTTCTTCGGACTTTCTACTCCTTTGCCTTTACCTGAAGAGGAAGGAGTATTGGTTGCCCTTGGCTATCAATATGAAGGCATGGGTTATCAACAGCCGGCATTGTCAGCTCCTCAACCTTCTGTTTCTGCTGATCCTGAACAACCTGATGTAGCTGAAGAGCAAGTTGTTACACAAACTACCGAAGAAACTATCAGCATTCCCGATACAAAAAGCCCTGAGCCTGAAGATGAAGCCAGGCCGGAGGATCGCGAAGAAGAACCGGTACGACAAGATACCCGGGTTCAGGAAAAGGTTGCTGAGCAAGAGCCCGACCCGGAACCTGACCCCAGGGCAATGTTTCCCGGTTCTGATGACCGAACCGCACAAAAAGAAGGCAAAGGCAAAACCGATGAACCTGGTGTTCAGGGAAAACCGGAAGGCTCAGTTGAAGGCGAAGCAGCAATAGGAGGAAAAGGCAGTGGCGTTGAATTCAGCCTGACAGGACGAAAGGCAAATTATTTGCCTATGCCCGACTATACATCACCTGAAACTGGACGAGTGGTAATTTCAATCACGGTAAACAGACAAGGGCATGTAACCAGGGCTACCGCCGGCGCAAGAGGCACTACAACCTCAAATCAAACTCTATGGCGTCTGGCTGAAGAAGCCGCACGTAAAGCAAGATTCGACATAAAACATGATGTAGCCGAAGAACAAAGGGGTACAATAACATACAACTTTATCAGACAAAACTGATTGATGCAATACCCTGAAATATTACAGTACCTCTACAACCAGCTGCCAATGTTCCACCGGACAGGACCGGCAGCATATAAAGCCGATCTGAATAACACCATAGCACTCTCAAAATATTTTAACAACCCGGAACGCAACTTCAAATCAATACATATTGCAGGTACCAACGGAAAAGGTTCGGTGGCAAATATGACAGCATCCATCCTCTATGAAAAAGGCCTGAAAACTGGTTTATGCACCTCACCTCATCTGAAAGACTTTCGCGAACGTATCAAAATCAACGGAAAAATGATCCCGAAAAAATATGTATGCGATTTTATCAATAATAATATTGATTTTATTAACAATATATCACCTTCCTTTTTTGAATTGACAATAGCACTCACATTCAAATATTTTTCCGACGAAAAAATTGATATAGCGGTGATTGAAACAGGAATGGGCGGAAGACTGGATTCAACAAATATCATATCACCCCTTATTTCTGTCATTACAAACATAGGGCTAGATCATACCGACCTGTTGGGAAGCACCATTAAAAAAATCGCAACGGAAAAAGCCGGAATAATTAAACCTGAAACCCCCGTAATTATAGGGCAAACACAAAAAACCATCGCAAATATCTTTACAGAAAAAGCAAGGAAAAATAACAGCCCCCTGTTTTTTGCCGATCAAAAGTACGATGTTATACCTCTTTCATTAAATAAAAATGTTTTTGCAGGTAATCATAAATACCTGGTAAAAGGTGAAAACAAAAAATTCACGGTAGAATCAGACCTTGGAGGCATTTATCAATCAAAAAATTTAGCTACGGTATTACAAAGCTTTGATGTATTAAACAAACATGCCAATCTTAATACTTCAAAAAAGCATATAATATCAGGGTTTAAAAACGTAGTAAAAAATACAGGACTAAAAGGCAGGTGGCAGATTATAGGGAAAAACCCTACGATCATTTGTGATTCGGGTCATAATACTGAGGCAATAAAAATGTTACTTAAACATTTAAAAAAAATATCCTATAACAGGTTGCATTTTATAATTGGTATGATGAATGACAAGAACATTGAAGATTTTCTCACTCTTTTACCAGGAGATGCAAAATACTATTTCACCAATGCAAGTATACCACGAGCTATTGATGCCAACACCCTTAAAGACAAGGCTCACAGGTATAACCTTCATGGTGAAGCTTATGAAACGGTAAAAAAAGCCTTCTTTTATGCAAAACAAAATGCAAAAAAAGACGACCTGATATTTGTCGGGGGAAGTACTTTTGTGGTTGGCGAGGTAATATAAACTTCCTTACCTGGAAAACAGGTTACACGATATTATCATATAACCTGTTTTATTTATTTATGATTCAAAAATAAATCCTAATTTTCTTCTTTTTTCTCGCTTCTTCTGATTATAATCTCTTCGGCTTCCTCTTCGGTTAATCCTTTTTCTTCAATCAATTCCTGTTTGCGCTTTTCAAAGGCTCTCTCCCGTGCCCTCTCACGAAGCAGATCTCTGACATGTACCTGTAATTCTCTGTCTTGCCTGTAATCCTGTAAAATTTCCTGGTATAGCTCGGAGCCAAGCTCTTTTTCTGCAAGTATTGCCTGCATCATATTTCGCATTTCATTGCGTAATTCATTAACCATAGGAGCTACCTGGTTGAAAGCTTCTATCTCTTCCGAAGAATAAGCCTCTTCATCTAAAGCTCCAATCTGAGCAGCACGAGCAACCTGGTTGAAACGTTCCATTGTTAAACCTGCATCTTCAACAATTTCCGAAATATCATTATTTACTTCGCGCCTTAATTCACTGATCTCCTGGTTAGCTTCAACAAATTTTATCAAATCGTCATCTTCATACTTAAATTCAGCCTCCTGTTTTTGTTCAGGCTCTTGTAAAATACTATAAACGGAAGAATTTATTCCAAACAGAAAAAAGACTATCAAGATAATTAAACAGGAATTCAGGTGCTTCTCTTTTGAAAATTTCATTGTTTTTACTTTTTTAAAGGTTTATAATTGTTTGTTTTTATCCCGGTAAAAAATATATATTATAACGTCAACTTTATTCTTCTTTATCTATTTTTCAACATGCAAATTTAGAATAAATTTATTAAAAATCACACTTTTTCATAGCTGATTTTTGTTTTTATCCGTTTAAATATCTCCATAACTAACAACAAAGGTAATGCCAAAATCAAAAGTTCGAACCATTCTTTTGCTGTTATAGGTTCTACCCTGAGAACCTCCTGCATGAACGGTATATGCATGGATAATATATGTATGCCTTGTGCGAGCAGCACTCCAAAAACAAGCACTATATTTCTTTTTAACGGCACTTTAAATACCGATACTCTTTCCGAGCGGCAACTGAACACGTGCACGTTTTGCATCAACACCATAAGCAGCAGCACCATATTTCTAGCATGCGCCTCGTCCATAACAATATGGTTTTTGAGATAAAACCACAGTCCGAAAGCTATCATACCCATTGCCAGTCCTGATACGATTGTTTGCTGCATCATCAGGGGGTTGAATATTTTTTCCGACGGGTTCCTGGGTTTACGTTTCATTGCGCCGGGTTCTCCGCCTTCGAAGGCAAGTGCAACATCCTGTATTCCGTTGGTTACCAGGTTTAGCCATATCAGTTGAACCGCCAGCAGCGGCAATGGCAGCCCTGCAATAATGGAAGCTATAAATAGCGCTACTTCTGCAGCGCCGGTAGATATAAGCAGGTAAATAACCTTACGGACATTATCGTATGCG
>PWZB01000109.1 GCA_003567625.1 Bacteroidales bacterium
AATGTAAGCGTTTTCATAATTGATGTGGATGTAAGCGTTTTCAGTCAGTAGAATGTAAGCGCTTATATTGGTGTTGTCTTATTTATAATTTTTTTAAAAAATTTTTTTCAAAAGGGTTGACAAACTTGCTAACTCGTGCTATAATAAGGTGTAATTAAAAAATCGGAGGTGTCCAAATGGACGGAGTAAAAGTGACAAAAAATGCGTGGAGACAAATTGCAAAATTACATGACAGAGTAGCGGAAAACTGGGAGGGGCGCTGTGAAATGCACTATCAAAGGTTTTCCAAGTCCGCAAAAGAATTTCATGCCAAAGCCGACAGATACGAACAGAAACAGAGAAAGGGCGAGTAGCCCTTTTTTTGAATTTAAATGTAAGCGCTTCCAAATGTAAACGATTACAATTCTTTTCGGAAATCAAGCAAGATGTGCAATCGCTTACATTCTAAAGCGTTATTTATAATTATTATAATTAGTGTTTTGAAATGTAAGCGTTTACATAAAAAAATGTAAGCGCTTTCAAATGTAAGCGCTTAAGAGCAAGCCTGTAATCGCTTACATTCTGTTGAAAAAGAATGGTTAGTATTCTAACCATTCAGTTTGTGTGCCAACTACTCCGTTTCGTCAGCGTCAGTTTCGTCAGTTTCGACAGCCATGTAAGCGTTCACTTTGCGCTTTGCAACGGTGGGAACTTCGATGACTACTTTTTCAGCATTGACAAGTCCACGATTAACCAATGCACCAAGTTGACTTGCATTGACATTTTCATTTAAACCGTCTTTGATTTCTTGAAGGGTCATCGGCTTTTCGGCATTTTTCAAAAAGTCAAGTGCTTTTTGAGCGATTTCGCTTAAAGGTCTTTCTTTTACCATAATCCGTTATGTTCTCCTTTCTTTTAAGATACTTTAATTATACTACATTTTTATATATATGTCAATAGGTTTTATTATTTTTTTTTTTTTTTTTTATTTTTTAAGATTTAGTAACCGGTTACATGGTATTAAAAATGTAAGCGTTTGCATAGGTATTAAAAATGTAAGCGCTTCCACTCTTCTTTCTTCTGCAAACGCTTACAAAAACTTTTTATTTTTTTATTATAAACCTATTGACATATTAAAATAACTGTGCTATAATTAGGTATATAGAAAGGTGGTAGACTATGAATAAAAGAAAAATGCTTATCGCTTACATTCAACAGGAAATTGTAAATAAAGTTGACGACAGTATCACAGTAAAAGACGGCAAAAACTTTTTGGCATTCCATGATACGCATGAAATATATATCGGTAAAGATTTAAGTATGGAAGGCGTTTTTACAAATGTCATACAAAAAAAAGGCTTTCGCTCGAACCATAAATTACTCTATGCAATATTGCACGAAATTGGACATTTACAAACGCTTTCACGATTTACTCTCAATGATGTATTGAACTATCATGTAGCATTAACAAAAATTAAAGAAGATACCGAAGAAAAAGAATATGCCGTTTATTTAGGACTTGAAATTGAAAAAGTGGCTCATGAGTGGGCGGTCAATTACTATAAAGAAAATGAAAACGAAATGAAAGAAATTGAAAAAGCCTTAAATGATTTAATGTAAGGTTTTTTCTTTTTGTAAATGTAAGCGATTGCATGAATTGTTGTAATCGCTTACATTTGAAAATCTTATTTAGAAAAATTATAATTTTGCTTGCGAAATGTAAGCGATTACAAACCGAAGTCTTGTTTATAATAATTATAAATAAAACTTTCAAATGTAAGCGTTTTCAGAAAAAAATGTAAGCGCTTACATTTTCGGCGAGGAAAAAGTAGTTAGTATGCTAACTACTTAATCACAGCGTATTGATTGACTTTCCGTTTCGCAATAGTCGGCACTTCAATTTCAACCTTTTCTGCGACTACATGTCCACGATTAACCAATGCACCGAGATGACTTGCATTGATATCGACGATTATTTCTTTGATTTCTGCGAGAGTAAGCGGTCTATCGCTTTCTTTCAAGAAATCAAGTGCTTTTTGAGCGGTTGGGCTCAACGGTCTTTCTTTGGTAGCCATGTGTTTTAACCCCTTTCTTTGGTTTTCTATCTATATTATATCATGATGTCGAAGATTTGTCAAGTGCTTTTCCAACTTTTTTCAAAAATCTTTTTTCAATTTGTTTCATGGCCTTATAGCGTTGTTTTCTTATGAATTTTTGTTCTTTGGTTTCTTTTTTCATGTTATGCCGTCCTTTTTATCTTATACCTTATTATATCATAGGTTGAGTATGGTTGTCAATAGAATTATCGAATTATTTTTTTTATTTTTATGTAAGCGTTTACAGAAGAAATGAAAATATATTATAAAAGGGGGTTGACATTCTTTTAAATCTATGTTATAATTAGTATATAAGATAAAGAAAGGAGCTTTAAAAATGAAAAAAGTTTATATATTAACTTCACAAATGGTTTATGAAGATATTCAAGTAACTCATGCTGTTTATTCTAGCCTAGAGAAAGCCGAAAAAGAAATGAAAAAATTACTTAAAGAAGAAAATGATTTATATTATGATTTTGAAATCGAAGAAAGTCTATTTATAGAATAGATTTTTTGGTTG
>PWZB01000046.1 GCA_003567625.1 Bacteroidales bacterium
GAAGCTCAGCCCATTTTGTATTACTATTTATATTTGAATTGATTTTATTTAATACATAAGTATAAAGTTCCCTGATTTCCTGTATTGAATCTGCACTGATAAAAATCCCGTGGTTTTCAAGGAAAAGTAGTTTTGGGTCATGCGTGAATTTTTTCCGGTATTTTTCAACAGCACTTTCAAACTTTTTAAATAAAACATATCCCGGGTCGGTGTAGGTTATATATAATACTTCTTCTCCAAAAAGTTCCCGGGTAATTTGTTTGGATTTTTTTGAACACAAAAGTGCATTCATAAAGGTGGGATGCAGGTGAACGACAAAACTGTAGCCCAGGGTTTCGTGCATATTGGTTTCTACAGAAGGTCTGAGTGGCGATGACATGTCTGTTTTGCTTGATGACAGGTCTTCTTTAACCTGCTGCTCACGTTCATGTATACATTCGCTGTATTCCTTTTGGGCAACCTTTTGCAATCTTTCGCGATACAGTTTTACAAAACCATCCTGTGTAATATCTGACAAGCTAACACCACTAGCCTTTACCCATATATGCTTTTTATCCTTAAACGATGTATTGCCGCCTCCTGCTATTACGGCTTCCTTATCCTTTCCGAAGAATCTGGAGATTTCGACGAGTTCCTGAACTTTGTTTTCCAAAATATATACATTTTAAAATTCTTACTGATATATCTCCTCACTTTAATTTTTTGTGCTGCAGTAATTTGAAATTATAGTTTCTCCCAGTTTGATAAAATCATTTTTTACCGTATTTGTAAAGCTGAAATCTGCTGAATTCAGCGATTGTTTACTCCTGACTCTTAAATACTGGTGTGCAGCAATAATGCATGCTCCTTCATAATTGATGTTTTTTAAATCATCATCAAGAGATATGTTTCCCCGAGCTGAAACTGTGAGCGGTTTTAACTCAGGTGTGTTGTGCTCAGTGCCAAAAATGATTATAAATCCATGGGCATGAAAAAACTGAACGAATTCCTTAAAAATATCGAAATCATTCCTGTCTGGGATGAGTTCAATGCAAAAAATGTTGCTTGCCTGCAGGTTTTTCAGCAGTTGTTCCTTATCGGATTCAAACTCGGTAAAGTTTCCTTTGTTGTCGTCAAGCAGAACCGGATAACACGGTATTCCACCACCACTTCGAATAATCTCAAGTATCTCTTCGAGCGGCAAAAAGGCTTCGGTATTCTCTTTTACAAATGCAGGACCTCCGGCTTTCAGTAAATTACTTCTGATTTCATTTTCAATTCCAGCCAGATTATCAATAGATGATTTTACTTCCTTTTTCTGAAAAATGGTTTGTAAAAAACTTTCTCTGTCAGAACCGGATGAATATTTGGTATAAATCTTTTCTCTGATTGCCTTTGCTATGTGCCTTTCACGAAGCATACCCCGGGTATATTTCTCCATTATCTCATGATAATCAAGTGTGAGTGATGGGTCAAAGACTTTTAAGTAGGCTGAGGCTTTTTCAAGCATTTCTTTTGCCTGTAAAAGACTTTCCTGTTTTACAGCGTTAAACTTTGATTCATTTTTACCTGCAAGGTTCACCGGGAAGTCCATGCCTTTCCCGCTAAAGTATATTCTTCCGGGATTTGCAGGGTCATTAACCCTTATGCCTTTTCTTTGAAATTCTGCTATCAACCCCATAAACTCAATATTCAAAAGGGGGTACATATTATATTTCAGACCCATTTCAGTAAATTCTCTGTATCCGTCAAAAGTATTGAAATCGTTTATGCCCAATACTTTGATGTTCTCGCCGGCAGCAAGCCGAAAGGCTTGTTCAACATTTGTGAAAGCACTGAATGAGTATGGAGTATGAATGTGCCCGTTTACATGGGGTATCTTGCTTTCATTCTCATTGAGTTGCCCTGTTTTAGCTTTGGGGTCTGTTGAATTTTCCAGGTTATTTGTCATCAGAAAAAGAGATATTATACAAAGTGTTATATAGCCAAATCACAACAGGTTTTTACACCCCATTTTTATTTCTGTCTATAATTGTTTTTTCACTGAAATCATTTTTCGTTGTATGGTCTTTCAGGGGTAATATTTTTTCATGTATGGCATCGATAATCCAGTCGGGCTGAGGAAAAAAGTATTCCTCCAGTTCAAATGCCGGAGTGATCCAGTTGCGCGATCCTACCACCACGGGTGGAGCGTCCAGATCATCGAAGGCCAGCTCGCTGATGGTTTGTGCCATTTCTTTCAGGAATGAGCCCCTTGTGGATGCATCGCTGGACAGTACTATGCGTCCTGTCTTTTTCAGTGACTGCATGACGATCTCATAATCGAAGGGCACCATCGACCTTGCATCAATGATTTCTGCCGAAAGTCCGTATTTTTCCTCCAGTATGTTTGCTGCTTTCAGGGCCACGTATAAGGTAGCTCCCACGGTTAGTATCGTAATATCCTTGCCTTCGCGCTTTATATCCGGCTTACCGATCTCTACCTCATAATATCCCTCGGGTACCCCATCCTTGTGAAACATTTCTCCCACATCGTAGATGCGCTGGCTTTCAAAAAATATAACGGGGTCAGTGCCTTGTAATGCACTATTCATAAGACCTTTTGC
>PWZB01000098.1 GCA_003567625.1 Bacteroidales bacterium
AACTGACTATCGAAGTGATGAAAGCCTTTGGAGTTGATGTTGAAAATGAAGACTATCAGTGCTTCAGGGTTAAATCAGGCGTAGAATATAAGCCGGCAGAGTTGAGTGTTGAGGGGGACTGGAGCGGAGCGGCATTCTTACTTGTAGCAGGTGCTATAGCCAGTAAAATCAGGGTTGAGAATATTTCAACTTCCTCAAAGCAGGCAGACAGGGCAATAATGGATGCCCTGGAAAAGGCAGGAGCAAATATTACCTCTGGCGATAATTTTGTTGAAATATCCAAAAATGATCTTAAATGTTTTAACTTTGACGCTACGGATTGTCCCGACCTGTTTCCGCCATTGGTTGCTTTAGCAGCATATTGTGAAGGTATAACAAGGATAAAAGGTGTCAGCAGACTTAGAGTTAAGGAAAGCGACAGGGCAGCAACTCTGCAGAAGGAATTTGCGAAGCTTAAAGTTGATATTAAAATTGATGGTGAGGAGATGGTCATAAAGGGTGGCAGGCCAAATGGCGGTATAGTAGAGTCGCATGGCGACCATCGCATTGCAATGGCTGGTGGTGTTGCAGCGCTTTGTGCAAAAGGTCCGGTGGAAATCAATGGTGCAGATGCTGTGACAAAATCGTACCCGGGGTTTTTTGAGGATTTGGAAATGATTAGGGGGTAATCAAAATGAATATATAATAGTAAATGAGTTTAATTGTGCTTTAAAATAGTGACGGGCGACGAGTAACGGGTAACGGGTCAATTAATAAACACTCGTCACTCGTTACTAAAACATTATACAAATGAGAAAAACCAAATTTTTACTTTTTCTGTTTTCGGCAATTTTAATCTCTTTGTTTTATTCCTGCGGCAGCACCAGGGAAGTGCCTGCACCTGTTGAAAAGGCAGGCCCGCCGCACTGGGTGCAGCAATATCCTATTGACAGGCAATATTTTATTGGTATAGCATCTGCTCCGATACTACGCGGATCGGCTCAGCATATCTCCCAGGCTCGTGACGCAGCATTGGCAGAAATAGCTTCTTCAATCACGATTCAGATAATCAGTGAATCAGAAAGTCGTATCAGGGAGGCAAATCAGCTTTTCAGCCACACTTTTGAAGAAAGGATATCAAGTTTTGCAAAGCAGGATCTGGAGGGTTATGAGTTGGTAGATTCATGGGAAGGAGATCATCATTACTGGGTTTATTACCGTCTTTGCAAAGACCTGTACCTTAGCCAGGTGGAAGAAAAAATAAGAGTTGCAACTAACCTTGCCGCCGATCTTTTAAACAATGCTGAAAGTGATCTGCAGTCCGGCGACCACGCCCAGGCAATCCGGTATCACCTACAAGCATACAACAATATAGCTGATTTTATCGGCTATGGAATAGAAACCTATTTAAACGGCGAAAAGGTGTTTCTCGAAAACCATATTTGGAAAACAACACAAGATATCATAAGGAATTTAAAGATTGAATTTTCACCTTCAAGGGCCACGGGAAAATTTTTGCAAGGATTGACGGAACAGGTAAAAGTAGTAACGGTATCAAAGTATCATCCCGGAGGTTCATACAGGCCGGTAACAGACATGCCGCTGAAAGCCTCTTTTATACGTGGTAACGGGCAACTTACCGAAAATATCGTTACAGGTGCTGATGGCACGGCTAATTTGTCGTTATCAAGAATTTCCTCACCGCTCCGGTCTCAGGCCATATTAGTTAAACCCGATATTAAAGCAATAGCGGGCAATCTCAAAGAAGAACCTGCTGTTGCCGATATGATCAACAATATCAGTTTACCTGGAGCAAATCTTACAATTGACCTTGAAACCATTACATTTTGCATCGATTATGCCGACCGGGGAAAATATAACGAGATTATCAGAAATGCCGGTGATGGCATTATCAGAAGCTCTTTGTCAGAAAAAGGATTTGAGTTTACCTCGCATGCCGCCAACTGTAATTATATCCTGAAATTTGATGCCAACCTGCGCCGGGGCACGGTTATACAAAATATTCATACTGCTTTTTGTAATGCAACAATATATTTCATCAGCGATCAGGATGTTGAATTGATGAGTTTTTCGGTAAGCAATGTTTCAGGTGCCGACCTGGGCTTTGAAAAAGCAAAACAAAAGGCAGTGCAAAACGCAACAAATAATTTGATAAAAAGAATCGACGATGAACTTTTCTAGCCAATTCGCATCTGAGCTTAATCAGCAAGTCATTTTCAATCATCCACTCTAAGCTGTCTCTGCAGCTCTTCTGCTTTTTCTTTTTCTTTTCTCGCCATGATTATAGCGTCCTGGTAAACTTTTCTGCCCGGCACCATTTGCATAGCCATTCGGAAAGCATCTATAGCCTCATCAAACTGTCCGTCATACATTATTATCAAGCCGTAATTATATAAAGCCTTTGCACGTATATTATCGTCAATACCTGTTTTTGTTGTAGCCGACCTTAAGGTGTTTATGGCATCATGCCAGTCACCTACCCTGATTTGAGAAATTGCCAGATCGAGTTCTGGCAGGTCTCTGTCTTTTTCAAAACGAACCCTGACCCTCTCATCGTAAGGAGCTATCATCCTGGCAAACTGTGAACCAATATCATCAACACATTCCCTGAATAATTTATTCATGTCAATAACAGGTGCGGCTTTGTCTTTTGCCGATGTCCTTGCTCTCCGGGAAGCTTCAAAAGTCTTTGTAAAGAGGATCTTTCCGGTATTAACATCAACAAGCCTTATATTAACACCCAGCGAATAACTGCCGCTCCGGTAATAAACATGATATTTATTACCTTCAAAATCCTCCTGTTCATCACTTCTGGATGTTTCTTCTTTATATTCATTTTTTGAGATCCTTCCAAAAATAAGAACTGTTGAACCCAGTAATTTGCCTATCTCCACTGTTGAGGTTTCATCAACCAATCCTGAAAGGCTGAGGTTGTGTTCTTCAAGCAGCCTGTTAATTTTTCGCCTTTCAACTATGTCAAAAGCCCCGGTTTTAAACAACTGATAGGTTAATGCCTCTTCAATATTTATTGAATAGAGCGTTCTCGTACCTCTTTCTCCAACAAAATCGCCAATAGCAATGGTTTTGTATTCACTGAGGTTAACTTCCGCAGGACGCTGCACCGTCAAAACAATAGATGGACTGCAACCAGTAATCATAAAGATAACAATGAAAGCTATCGTTCTGCTAAATATGTTCATTGTATAAATGATCAGTAAAAATTAATAAAAACATTTTAATACGATAAAATATATAATTTTATTCGTCATAAAAAGCTGATGGTTACGATATTTTTTCCTTTTGGAGTGCAGATGCCAGGTCATCGTCAATACTATCATAGCTTGGTCGTTTGGCGTTATTATCAAATATTAATCCGTTCCTGTCAATTATAAAATAGGCAGGAATTCCGCTGACATTATAGCTTTTGACCACATTATTATCCCTGCCCTCTGCGTTAAGGTGTACACCTTCAATTTCCTTTTCTTCTACAGTATTTCTCCACGCCTCCTTATCTTCGTCAACGGATATATAGAGGAAAACAAGGTCTTCTTCATCTTTGAAGCGTTCTTTCAGTTTTTTTGCATAGGGCACTTCACGCATACACGGAGGGCACCAGCTTGCCCAAAAGTCAAGGTAAACAACTTTCCCGCGAAAATCTCCAAGCGACACCTTGCTGCCGTTTATATCAGTCAATTCAAAGCCGGGTGCAGGATTACCGGGCAATAAACTTTTAATGGTTTCATAAATAGAAGAAAGAATATCTATATACTCCTTGTCGGGCTCTTCTTCCATAAAATCTTCGTAAAGCGCTTTAGCATCTTCAAATTTTCCAAAATTAAACTCCTGGTATATATAAGCTGCTTTAATGTAATCCAGCGATTTTCCATCATAAAGTTTTTCAGCATAATATAGATTAATTTCCGTTGGAGATTTGTCTCCAGGGAAATCTTCAGGATTTTCGCGTTTGTAATGTTGGATATAAGAGCCCAAAAACCTGCAATAATTTATTGATACCAGGTTTTCATCCGAAAGCATTTGCAGGGCTTCTTTAAGAAAAGCATAATAATTTTCAGGCAGCTCCGGTTTTTCATCCAATTCATTCAGCATCTTGTGATACACAGGATAATTTATGAGGTTATCATAATAGTCGAAATGCATGCCTGTTTTGAAAAAATGTTTGAAACCGTCACTAAGGTTCTTGTCTTTGGAAAAATCATTGAATAATTGTTGCTTTGCTTCCAGCATTTTATCAGCAAAAACCATAAACTCTGCCGGCTTCAGTTCGCGCATTCTTTCAATAACCTGCTGTTGGGTGTATTTGTCTTCCAGTTTTTTCCAATATTCCGTAATAAAGGAGTTGTTATCTGCATTATTGCCGGAAAACTTTAATGTATTTTTGATGTCTTCACCATCAGCAGTTAAATGAAGCTCATCATTGGGCTCAAGATAAAAAATTACCGGATCTTCATCCTCAACACTCATATAAACACTAACAGGTCTTTCAATATCCAATTCAACATGAAAGCTGTTGTTCTCATCAAGGATAACTTCATATATTTCATGCTCATTTGAAATATAATCTTTTAAATAAGAGATTTCAAAACTTTTTGTTACAGGATTTTCAATTTTTCCTGATATAAATGTTTTATCTTCCTTTGGAATACATGAAACTGCCAATAGTAAAAAAAATAAGAATAATCTATACATAATCACAATTTTATAATTAATATTTTAAAAATTTACCGGATCACGTCTATACATTTCATTTAAAAATGAATATTCCGATTTTTCCGATAACAAAACTATTTAAAAATCTGAATTATTTGATATTAGTTCGATTATTTTTTATCAACATGAAAGCGGCAAATTATATCTTTGCGGTTTAAAACATAACAGATGAAGCATTCATCTGCCTATAACGAGGTATAAGAGGGCGATTACATTAAAATTATTATTGAATACCTTAAAACAGCGATGAGTTACGATTGACGGGCAACGAATTTACACTATATTATATTTATCACCCGCAACAAAAATAAGACACATGAAGCAGGATATAAAGCCCGGGATCAAGGAATGGCTGGTGTTACTCGGACTGATGGTAGTTTGGGGCAGTTCTTTTATTTTAATTAAAAGAGGGCTGGAAGCATTTGATAATTTACAGGTAGGGGCATTGCGTGTTTCCATATCTTTTTTAGTACTGCTTCCGTTAGCGATTATACGATTAAGAAAGTTAAACATCAAAAATTTCTGGCTATTTATCATTGCCGGTTTACTTGGCAATGGTTTGCCTGCATTCTTATTTGCCAAAGCACAGATGGGCCTTGACAGTTACATGGCCGGTATCCTGAATTCGCTTACCCCGCTGTTTACATTGGTTGCCGGAGTATTTCTGTTCAGCAGGAGAACACGTTTACTGAACGTGCTGGGTGTTTTTCTAGGATTGACTGGAGCCATCGGATTGTTGTCTTATGCGGGCGAAGGGAGTTTCACCGTCAACTTCCAACATGCTGTTTTTGTCGTAATTGCTACTATCTGTTATGCTTTACAGATGAATTTCATCAAAACTTATATGACAAAATATGACCCCGTAACTATAGCTTCATTAGCCTTTATATTCATAGGCGTACCTTCGTTGGTATTTTTATTTGCCACCGACTTTATTTACCGCATGGAACACGTAGCCGGAAGCTGGGAAAGCCTTGGCTTTATTGCACTTTTGGGCGTGTTTGGAACCGCTGTTGCCATTATAGGAAATTTCTGGCTTATAAAAAAAAGCTCCGCATTATTCGCATCAAGCGTTACTTATCTGATGCCTATCGTTTCCATTATCTGGGGAGTGCTCGACGGCGAACCGTTTTTGATCTCCTATTTTATATGGATAGCAGCTATACTTACAGGCGTTTATATGGCTAACAAACCACCTCGTATTAATAAAAGCATGAATTAAACAGAAGAATTATCTCTTATAATTAACTTAATTTTATGCTGAATTAATTTTTCTTTACTTACAAATTTATTTAAAAGATAAATTACCATCTCCTGAATAATTTTATTGACATCAAAAACTTATAAAATAAGCCGGTAAGGCGGATAAATCATCTTACCGGCTATTTGATCAGGAAAGTTATTTATAATAAAGGTTAATTGGGGTTCGAAATATCGGGTAAAAGACAACATTAACTTTTATTTTTGCAGCCCGGTTTGCAACCAACCATACCGCTTTTTTAATGGTTCTGGCTTATATGCCGAACTAATGACAGCCTCACACCCTTATCATCCGCCATATTTTTAATACCATATATTCAAGCACTGCAATTATAACCATAAAAATTGAAAAAGAACGTTATTTGATGTTTTTTTGAACAACTGTCAGCTTTTTGCAAATAAGTGTAACTAGGTTTGTATCTTGATACTTTTTAAAATTGCTGTTTTATCAATAAGGTTTTTCTTTTTTCTGCAAGAGGCTATTATATTCTTTCCATTAAGTAAAGTAACTTTCATATTATTTTTTTCCTTTTTAATTTCTTTGACAAAATGCATATTCAGAATGGTACTATGATGAATCCGGCAAAAACAATCAGGAAGGCATTTTTCATAAAAGCCCAGGTTTTTTGCTGATATTAATTTCCGATCATCTGTAAGATAGATAAATGTATATTGTTTGTCGGATTTGCAAAAAATAATATTCCTGCATTGTATTATGCTATCATGATTATTTTGTTTAATAATTATTTTGTCGCTTTTCTTTTTCTTATTGTAATCAAGGCAAAAAGGAAATCCCGGGCACAAATTTACATTCATGGCATTTTTGGTTTTGGTTAATTAATAACGGGTTTGTTGAAAATGTTATAATGGCTTGCCTGCCGGTAATATGCAAACATTTAGCGTAAAAAAAAGAATCCGAAAATAGAGTTGATGCTGCCAGCTTGGAATTAAAATAGAATATTGCTGTGCTTTTTTGACTTACCAAAGCAACACTAACGAAAAGAAAATGACCGCCCAACAGGTATATTGCCGCTGATATTTTCATTGTGTAACGGTAAATTGGGTTATTATGCAGTAATTATACAACTGAATATATACTACACCTAAACACAAAGTTAATATAAAAACAAAGTAATCAACTATTTTTTATAAAATATATAATTAAAAAATTACTTATATTTGCCACGCAAAATATAAATACAAAACATGCTTCTGATATCAAAAAATTTATTTACCCTTTGTTGTTGCAGGCTTATATGTTTGAGGGAAAGGGTATGCTATTTTTTGAAACATTAACATAGTTTGGTTATAAAATTAATTAAACACGAATTTTGAAGCCCTTCCCGACCGGAAGGGCTTTTTTTTTCAGTTACCAAAAAAAATAAACAAATGATAAGAAATAACATTAACACATTACCATCAAAAATTGCTACCATCAACTTCACAAAAGACATTTGCATTGCATTGTTTCCATCGGTTGGGGTTAGTAAAAAAAGTAATATTCCCGATAAAAAAATAAAAAAACAATTGGCACGGTTACTAAAGCCATTGGAAGACAGACTTAAACATGACAGAAAAAAGCTGACCGGGTTGTTCATTAAATCGCTACCCCGTGTAAGGGAAAAGCTTATTTCGGACGCATCATTTATCCTGAAAAACGATCCTGCGGCTACCTGTCTTGATGAAGTGATAATGACATATCCGGGTTTTTATGCCATTTTGATCTACAGGATAGCCAACGTGCTTTACAGATATGATGTTCCTCTTATACCGAGGATAATGACCGAATATTCCCATTCTGTTACCGGTATTGATATACATCCCGGCGCAACAATCGGGGATGAATTCTTTATTGATCACGGAACGGGCATAGTAATAGGCGAAACGTCAATTATAGGCAACATGGTAAAAATCTATCAGGGTGTTACCATTGGGGCGCTGAGTGTTGGTAAAGATAAAGTTTATAAAAAACGGCATCCGACAATAGAAGACAAGGTTATAATTTATGCCGGAAGCACTATACTCGGGGGTGAAACGACCATCGGGCACGATAGCATAATAGGCGGTAACGTATGGCTTACAAGCAGTGTTCCTCCTTTTTCTTTGGTACAACATAAAAGCAAAGTAACCATTCGTAAACGGAAATATGCATTGAATGTGTAAAAAAGATCCATTCAATAAATACGCAACAAACAATGGTGCAATTATTAATGACGATGGATATTTGGTAAATTTTCTTTTGTTATTTTATTCACGTGGTTTGTTACACAACAAAACAAATAAAAATGAAAGCAAAGACTGTTATTGAATTATTTGGCAACACTTCTCACTTGCTATTATCGGGGTTATTTCCAAATCATGAAGTCTGGATTAAGCTTGAATTAAGCAATCCCGGTGGCAGTATTAAGGACAGGATTGCCCTGTCTATGATAGAGGATGCTGAAAAAAGCGGAAAGTTAAAACCCGGCGGTACAATCATCGAACCTACCTCCGGCAATACGGGTATTGGTATTGCCATTGTTGGTGCGGTAAAGGGTTACAAGGTTATTCTTGTAATGCCCGGGTCCATGTCAATCGAACGGCGTACTATTCTTAAAGCTTATGGTGCTGAGCTCGTGCTTACTTCTCGTGAGAAAGGCATGAGCGGTGCTATTGAAGAGGCGTATCGTATTGCCGGCGAAAACAAAAATTCGTGGATACCTCAACAATTCGAAAACAATGCCAATCCATTAATACATGCCAAAACAACCGCTACAGAGATTTTAAATGATTTTCCCGGAGGTTTTGATTACTTGGTTACGGGTATTGGTACAGGCGGGCATATCAGCGGTGTAGGTAAAAAGTTGAAAGAAGCCTTTCGCGCAATAAAAATATTCGGAGTGGAACCTGTTGATTCAGCCGTTATCAGCGGAGGCCAACCCGCTCCACACCCGATACAGGGAATAGGAGCAGGTTTTTTACCCAAAACTCTTTCAAGAGAAGTTCCGGACAAAATCATTACCGTATCAGGCCCTGAAGCCTTTAATATGTCTCGAAAGCTTGCCAAGACAGAAGGCGTTCTTGCCGGCATTTCAACCGGGGCTTCGCTGGCTGCCATTAAAAAAAATATAAATGCCATACCGGCAGGCAAACGAATATTGACTTTCGCCTATGATACAGGAGAACGGTATCTGAGTGTTGAAGGGTTGTGGCTATAATTAACAAATTAATTACAATACCTGAATTTATTTATGTTTTGCAATGACCGCTATTAGAAGAAAGTATCAGATTTCTTAATTCCTGGCCGGATACCGGTGGTGCTATATTTCAAATTTTATATTGTTTTGAAGATCAATTTATTCACAAGCTCCAGGCTTTTTTCATCTTCACTTAAAACCATCAAAACGTCATTTTCCTCAATAATAGTTGAACCCTTGGGAATTATGAAATTCCCGTTTCTTTTTATCAGGGCTATTATTGCGTTTTTCGGAAAATCTAGATCAACTATACGTTTACCTATTACCGGGGAATTTTTTGAAATATTGATCTCAAGGTATTCCGATTTTGCATCATCATTCAGTAATTGCTCAACAGGGGATTTCGGTCTTACTTTTGCAGGTAGTGCAAGATGAAGCCATTTTGTAACTTTTGGTAATGTTGTACCCTGAATGATCACTGAAGTCAATGATATAAAAAACACTATATTAAATATCATTTGAGATTTTTCAACACCTGCCAGCAATGGATAGGTTGCAAATACGATGGGAACGGCTCCACGTAAACCAACCCAAGAGATAAGCCACCTGTTGCGATTTTTCATTCTGAAAAAAGCAAGACTTAAAAAGACACTGACAGGCCTTGCTACTAACATTAAAAAGACTGAAATAATCAACCCAATCCCAATTACAGGTATGATCTGGCTAGGAAAAACCAACAATCCGAGTGTGAGGAACAGGACAATCTGCATCAGCCATGCAAAACCGTCAAAAGATTGTATAATAGTTTTTTTATGAATCAGGTGCTGATTGCCAAGATAAAGTGCGGTTATATAAACAGATAAAAAGCCGTTACCCCCGATAAAGTCTGTTGCCGAAAAGCTGAAAAACATTAATGCAATAGCAAGCACGGGATACAAACCTTCATAATCAAGCTTGATGTTATTAATAATAATTTTCCCAAGTTTTCCCACCAAAAAGCCTATCAAACCGCCAATAATTAGTTGTTTAAACAATAAAGGTATGATACTCAGAAAATTAGCGTCTTGATTTAAAACCAATCCTGTGAAAGCAATTGTAAGGAAATACGCCATTGGGTCATTACTGCCGCTTTCAAGCTCAAGAGTGGGTCTTAGCTTCTGTTTTAATGCAAGATTCTTTGAGCGTAAAATTGAAAATACCGCTGCAGCATCAGTTGATGAAACAATAGCACCTAACAACAGCCCTTCGTAAATAGTAAAGTCGGTAATATAATATACAAAAATCCCTACTGTTACGGCAGTCAGAACAACACCCGCAGTTGAAAGAGTAAAACCTTGCCAGAGTATTGGCCTTATTGTATGCCAGTTGGTATCAAGACCACCGGAAAACAAAATAAAACTCAAAGCTATAATACCTATTAATTGAGCAGTTTTAGGATCATCAAAGTATATCCCCACAATCCCTTCAGAGCCAGCCAACATTCCAATAGCCAAAAACAAAACCAGCGTCGGAACCCCGAACCTGAATGATGTTTTGCCCACTAAAATTGAAATAAACAATAAAAGAGAACCAATGAGTAAAATATTTTCTGTTGTCAAACTCATTTGAATTATTCATTTTTTACCACTATTCCAAAGATACAATTAATTAGCCTCTGTCCATAAATTTCAAAACTTTAATATAAAATATAAATCATCGACATTATAAAAAAACGCTAATTATCAAAGGACCGGTTTTGGTTGTCTGAAAATACGATTTTATAATCCGGCATATTTTCTACGAAGTTAAGATTTGGAAACGTCCTTGCATGCGATGCCCGGCTACCGGTTATATCGGCGCTTTTTCACATTGCAGGAATTCGTAATTACCAGGTATTTTAAGTCCATTTTTAATTACCGGTTTTCTGCGACAAGTTCATCATATTATTTCAAAAGTTTTTCCAGCTCTTCACTCATAGATTGGTTGCCGGCGATAAGATCATCAATTAATGTCTTTGCCTCGGCAAGCTGTTGTTCAAGGTTTTGACGTTCTTCTTCATATGATTTTTCGGCATCAACGGACAGCGGCCCGGCTTCCGGGCTATATTGTTCTTCAAGTTGTTCAACTTGTGTTGTTAAATTCTCATTTTCAGCTTTAAGCTTTTCCAGTTGTTTTGCGTTATCATCTTTTTCCGTGTCATAAAGTTCTGCCTTTTTCTTTAACTGAGTATTCTGCTCCAATATTTCAGCCTTTTCCTTTTCAAGCTTCTCAATTTCAGATTTGAAGTCTTCCAGCTGCTTCGTATTATCATCTTTTTCCTTGTCAAGATGCTCTGTTTTTTCCTTTAACTGCGTATTCAGCTCCGAGAGTTCAGCTT
>PWZB01000028.1 GCA_003567625.1 Bacteroidales bacterium
TTTCCTTGTATCTTTACACTTGACAGCCCGCGCTCATTAACCACATAGCTATTAATTTGCACTCCCTGCATATCATAAATATAAAGCATAGCCTTGCCGGTGCTTTCCGGAATTGTGAAGCTGATGGTCGTGGCTTGATTAAAAGGATTGGGGTTGTTTTGATAGAGTACGGGTTTTTGACCCGGGTCTATCTTTTCATTATCAACTGTTGCTCCAGTTCCACCTTTCTTAGCATTGTCAGTTCCATAAATTCCCCGGCAACATTGTTCTTTTATAAGTCTTATCTCTTCCTCAAGTATTGCAATCCGTTGTTCCAAATCCTGAATTTTTTCACTGTTCTCGCTTTTCTTTTTTTCTTCTAAATCAAATTCATCCATACGCATTTGCTGTGCTTTAAAAGCTTCTACCAATACGGGTATTAATCCGGTATAATTAATACTCAGTACGCCGTGGTCATTTTTATAAACTAAATCAGGATATACTCTTTCAAATTCCTGTGCTATAAACCCAATGTGGTCTCTATTCAGCAAAGAAGGGTCCACTTTATGTTTTGTGGTGGTTGTATCGCATTTATAAAATTGCGGTTTTTCGGGCTTGAACTGATAAACCACAGGATTTAACAACATAAGCTTTTCTATATCACTTTTTTGTAATGTGCTGATATTATCTTCAAAAAGCCGTTCATCACCTGCAATAGAATTCGCCCATCCTGAAATGTTACCTGTCACGTGTACGTTTCCTCTAAAATAGCCTGCATATTGACCTGGGATTGGAGGTGCAAGACCAGGAACTGCCCCATATATTCCAGCACCATTTTGACTGCCAAATAAATGGCCTCCTACTCCAAAATTATGACCACTGCTATAATTCCCAGCTACACCTCTTACACCAGAAGCGCTATTAAAATTTACAGCATCAGAGCTAGTTACAATTCCCTCAATACCAACTATATTTAATGGTACATTGGGGATGTTAATAAAACTACTTGAAACGCCAATCAAATTCGGTGGGCTAGCTGGAATTGGTATGTTGTGAATATATAAACCCATACGATCCTGAGGTTCTATATCTCCAATACTTACATTGCCATTTTCACCCACTCTTACCTGACCAAATATCGGCATTAGCAATAAGATACATACCGTTAGACATAAAACTTTTTTTGGTACATGGTTACAAATTTTATGTACCCTTTGATAATTAATTTGTTTCATGATTATAAAATTTAAAATTAGTAAAAAAAAATGAAATGATTAATAAAGAATTCATTAAAATATAGCCGACATAACTTGCTGGCAGTTAATTATATACAAAAATAAAAAAAAAACAATACAAAAAATTTAAATAATGTTAAATGTTTTATAAGAACATTAAAAAAGGTTTCCGCAATAATTACCGGCACACATCGGTCGGGATCACAAAAAAAGGTATTGATGCTTTCCGAACACTCAATAATAATGAAGTGATGTTGAAAAACATTGAGTATGTCGTAAGTTTTCGAGACGTGCCGAAAGGTCTGTACAGAATCAATCATGTAATTTAGATGAGACGTGCCGGATAGGCACGTCTTTACGTGGAGCATTTAGCTTTGTAATAGCAAAATATAATTTCTGTTTTATCTTTTCGAATATTTTACAACAAGCTCTTTAAATCTGTCGCCTCTTTCCTCGAAATTTTTAAACATATCATAACTGGCAGCAGCCGGCGATAAAAGGCATGATCTGCCTTGTGGAGTAAGTTCGATACCAAGCTTTACCGATTCGTCAAAAGAGTCAATAAGATAAACTCCATGATCCTTTTTCATGGGTTTTTTCTGCAATAGCCCGTATATGCGTTTACCTGCTTTCCCGGTAAGAATGATATTCTCTGTTGAAGACTTTTCAAGACAGTAAACCAGCTTGTTATAATCTACACCTCGATCATATCCGCCTATAATCACCGTGGCTAAATGCGGAACAGATTGTACGGCTTCAATGGCTGCTTCCGGTATGGTTGCTATGGAGTCATTATAAAAGTTTACGCCGCCATACTTACCGATATATTCAAGCCTGTGCGGCAATCCGGTAAAGGTAGAGATGCCTTTTATAATATTTTCATCATCCATGCCGGCTATGCGGCACGCCAGGATCACCGCCATCATATTGTAAAGATTATGACGACCGGTTAATTTGCAATGCTTGTCAATATCGCCGAAGACCTTACCGTCATGACAAACGATATCATTACCGGATAAGAAACAATACCTCTTTCCGGCTGGTCCATTACCAAAGGCAAACAACTGCGATTTCAACGGATATTTCTCCATCAGTTCACGGATCAATCGGATTGAAGAATTAAAAATAAAACTATCGCCACTCTTTTGGTAACGTGCAATATTGAATTTAGCCTCCTGGTAATCAACGTAAGAATCGTAATGATCAAGGTGTTCCTGGAAGATATTCAGCAACACGGCAATATGCGGCGAAACATCTATATTTTCAAGCTGATGGCTGCTCAACTCGTAAACTATCCATGAATGGGCTTTAACGGATGCTATACGGTCGAAA
>PWZB01000171.1 GCA_003567625.1 Bacteroidales bacterium
GAATAATTATTTTTTTTTAAAACATTATATAAAAATCAAAATCAGGTTACAAATGTAATTTTTTGACAGACAAATTTAATAATAAAATTTTTGCGTCCAAATTACTATGGCTTTTTCTGTTTAAAATCATATTCTGTCTTAACGAGATGTTTATTATCGAATTACGAATATTTCATGCCGAATACCGGTTATCCAATACCAATTACCTCTCACCACCTGCCACCTGTCACTTTTAAACATTGTTTATTAACTAATAAGGTTAATAGTGAAAATTGTGTAAATTTGTTTTCCGGTTTTTGAAACTATTTTAAAATATTTTGCTTATGAGGTCATATTATAATAAGGCATCTTGTTTTTTTCTGTCAATAATTATTTTTTTTATTTCTTCCTGTGATGATGGCCGTTTAAATATTTTCACTGTTGATGAGGATATACAGATGGGCCGTGAGATAACAAATGAGATTCTGGCTAATCCTGATGATTATCCAATACTTGACGAAGCTGAATATCCTGAGGCATATCAGCATTTGCGTCGTATTCGTGATGATATTCTGGCTTCGGGGGAACCCAGGTATGCTGATCGTTTTGACTGGGACGTATATATTATAGACAAGGATGTACTTAATGCATTTGCTTTACCCGGGGGTAATACGTTTTATTATACGGGTCTGATCAGATACCTTGATAATGAAGCTTCATTTGCCGGTGTTATGGCACATGAATTTGCCCATTGCGACAGGCGTCATACAACTGCCAGGCTTACGAAATTATATGGTTACCAGTTGGTTTTGTCAATGCTTTTGGGTGATAATCCTTCTTTGGCTGCAGAAATAGCTGCTGATTTGGCGCTTGGATTAACGGCACTGGCTTTTAGCCGCGAAGATGAATATGAGGCTGATGAATATGCAGTTAAATTTGTTTATCCTACAAGCTGGGATTCAAGAGGGGTTGCTTATTTTTTCGAGAAGATGGAGCTTGAAGATGGTGCAGACTGGATGGTATATTTCAGCACGCATCCTCATCCTAACGACAGGATAGAAAGGATTTATAAGCATTGGGAAGCTCTCGGAAGTAAACCAGGCAACCTTTATGAAGACAGATACCAGGATTTTAAAGCAAGCTTGCCTTAATTATATTAATACGATATTCATTTTATTTTTTCATTATCGTATCATATCCTGCCTGAAGGATTTTTAGTGCTTCTTCTCGCGTAGATGATTCGGCATATGTGCGCAGTACCGGTTCAGTACCCGATGGGCGTATCATAAGCCATTCGTTGTCATTGAAATAGTATTTGAATCCATCAAGCGTTTCTGTTTTTACCACTTTATATTTTCCAAAACTATTATATTTACCTTTTTGACAGTTTTTAACAATTCTTTTCTTATCACTATGGTTTATCTTTAAATCTTTTCTCTCAAAAGCAAAGGGGCCGGTTAGCTTATATACTTCGTCAATCATTTCTCTTAAAGATTTTCCGGTTTTCACCATTGCTTCAAAAACCAACAAGCCATTGTATATGCCATCGCGCTCGGGTATATGACCCGTGACAGCAATTCCTCCTGATTCTTCACCACCCAAAAGAATATTTTCTTTTAGCATAAGGCCTGAGATATGCTTAAAACCTATTTTGACAACTTCAAGAGGCAGACCAAATAATTCACATAACTTGTTTATTTTAACTGTTGAAGAAAAACCTGTGGCTACTTTTCCTGTGAGATTTTTTTGCTTGTGCAGGTAGTTTATTAATAGCAGCATTATATGATGAGGGTCAACATAGTTTCCGGTTTTATCGAACAGTGCAAGCCTGTCAGCATCACCGTCAATTGCAAGTCCGCAATCAATGTTGCCGGCAAGTTTTATCTTTTCAGAAAATTCGTGCAGGTTTTTGTAAAGCGGTTCTGGTGGAATATTGCCAAAATATGGTTGTCTTTCGCAATGCAACAGCATCATGCCGGGAAATAATCTGCGCATCACATTTTGTCCTGAACCGTACATGGCATCGAAAGCAAACTTTAGCTTTGATTTACGAATAGCTTCAAGGTCAAATTTTTCTTCAAGGTAATTACAATATACATATTCGAGATCTACAGGGTTGACCATTTTATTTTGGATAAGCTTGCCTATATTGATATAATCAATGTCATGTTTGTTTTTTTGCGGGATCAGCTTTTCGACCTGTTTTATATCTTCGTCGAACAGCGGGCCGCCATAATGCCCTTTAAGCTTGTAACCACTGTATTCGGGCGGATTATGACTTGCTGTTATAATAACACCTATGTCGCCGTTAAATTTTTTTGTTCCAAGTGAAACCATTGGAGTTGAAACATACCCTTCTGCCAGCAGCACTTTAATGCCGTTTGCGGTAAGCACTTTTGCTACGGTTTCAGCAAACAGCTCGCCATTAAAGCGGCAATCGTGACCCACTACTGCAGTTGGATTATCTTTGCGTTCTTTTACATATCGAGCTGTCGCATGCGCTATTCTTGCTACATTATCAACAGTAAATTCTTTTGCTATTATTGCACGCCATCCATCAGTTCCGAATTTTATCTCAACCATTGTAACAAATTTTTATTATTCAACAAGTAATTACAGGCCGTTGATTTACTTTGTGAAATAAGATAATAGCCGGTATTTCCCCCTCCTATTAACGATTGCAGGATTATCTTTAAAGTACTTTTTCTCTCTATGTAAAAATGCAGGATCTCTATTAATTCATTATTCTTTTTTCATTGAGAGCTTGTTGGTATTTCCTGGCATTAGCAATATGTTGGGAGTGTGTCCTGGCAAAGTTGTGATATCCCGAAAAGTCTTCTTTTGCAGAAAAATATAGGTATTGGTGTTTTTCAAAGTTCAATACCTGGTCTATGGTATAAGGCTCGGGCAGTATTATTGGACCGGGTGGCAATCCTCTGTAAATGTAGGTGTTATAAGGTGAATCAATTTTAAGATGCCTGTTGAGCACCCTGTTTATTGAATAATCACCTGTTGCAAAAATTATAGTAGGGTCAGCTTGCAGCGGCATGTTCCTTTCCAGCCTGTTTAGAAATACTCCTGCAATTTTTGCCATTTCATCCTTTTTGTTGGTTTCCAGTTGTACTATAGAAGCAAGAATTCCTACCTCTAAGAGTGTCATATTCATATTGGACGCTTTTTCCCTTCGTTTGTCGTTCCAGAATTGATTGTATTCCCTGTGCATTCTGTTAAGAAACTCATGTGCAGAAGTGTTCCAGTAAAATTCATATGTGTTGGGCAAAAACATCAGCTTTGCCTGCTCAGTAGAAAAACCATAAGATGACATGATCCCGGGGTCATTGAGTTTTGAGATTATGGATAAAGAATCGGCTTCAATATGTTGCGAGATTAAGCCAGCGAGCTGCTCTTTTGTTCTTATGTTAGTGAAAGTTAATCTGATTGGTTTTTGTTGTCCCGAACGTAAAAGGTTGATGAGCTCGTTATTGCCCATAGATGAAGTGATCTGATAACGACCGGGATGAACATGGTTTTTGTAGTTTTTTTTCTCCGCAAGCCATTCAAAGGTATTGGTGTTGACGATAATATCTTTTTCGTAAAGTATGTTTTTCACATCATCGTAAGTTGAGCCTGTCGGAATGTAAAGGTAAACCGATTCTCTTTCGGCTAAATTGACGTTGGGTTGATACATAAATTTATAGGCAAAATAAGCCATTACTATTCCGCAAACAGTGGCGAGAACCAAAAGGGATATAAATATTCTTGCAATGAGCGATCTTTTTCTTTTCTTCATAATCTGTTTTTTTGTAACAGGTAACGGGTACCCCGGCAGTTATTCTTCACTACTTAAATTAATCCCGCATGATTTTAAATTTCACTATAATGCAAAATAAAAACATAATAATAATTTCAAAAAATCAATTGCAGCATATACTCGTCAATCCATTTGTCATTTTTTCTTATCCACTGCTTTTTATTTCCGATAGATTTAAATCCTTTTTTTTCGAATAATTTAAGGCTTTCAGGGTTATCGATACCAATATTACAATAAAGCTGGTGAAGATTTAATGTATTCCGGCAGTACCTGATAACTAAATCTAAAGCTTGCGAGCCATATCCTTTTGAACGATATTTTTTGGCAATTAGTATTCCTATTCCGGCTCTGAGGTTTTTCGGGTTAAAATCAAAGAGGTCAATACATCCTATGGTTTCATTATTCTTTTTATGCAGTTCAATCATAAGACGGATCTGTTTATCAGAATAAATATCATTTTGTGAGTTCAATATAAACTGTTCGAGATGGAATTTTGAAAATGGGGTTGTTGTGTTGCCGAGAGTCCACATATTGGTATCGTTTTCCCATTGATACAGCAAATCAATATCTTCGGGTTCAAGTGCACGTAATTGCAGATTTTTACCTTTAAGCATTTCCATAAATCAATCGTATTTATAATATTTTATCACTACTGTCCGGTTAAAATCTTTTGAAACTCACGAATATCAATATTGATAACAATTTCATTAAAATTGACTATTTAGATGGTATTATTTATATTTCTTTTATGCCACTAAGACTCGAAGACACTAAGATGCACTAAGAGTTTGACAATCAATACTATCAGCTTTGTGTTTCTTAGTGTCTTTGTGCCTTAGTGGCTATAATTAATTTTAATAAGTCAGTAGTGATATTTTATTTATATATACCGTAAAGTTTTTAACAATTATTAAGGCTGCAAGTTTTACCCTGAAATACTTTCACAGCATTACCTTTTAACCATACATCTTCAAAAGTATTTTTTTTGTTGCCGGCACTGAATCTTACATAAAGTTTTCCGCCATTAGTTAATACAGGATATTCATGAGTTTTAAATTCAATATTGTTTATGTAGGCGGCTATAGCTGCTGCTATGGCACCTGTGCCGCAGGATAGTGTTTCATCCTCTACTCCGCGTTCAAAAGTACGGACAAACAGGTTATTTTCAAAATGTTGTACGAAATTAACATTTATACCACCCGGTACAAACAACTTATCGGATCGTATTTTTTTACCTTCGTTATAAACATCAAGTTTGTTGAGAGTATCAACAAAAGTAACGTAGTGAGGAGAGCCGGTATTTATAAGAATGTATTCTTTTTCGATTTTAATTTTTGAAACATTTCTCATTTTCAGATTCACCAGCGTGATATTGTTTTGGGAGTTAAGTATTTTGGCCTTATGCATACCATCTGATGCTTCAAAAACCATTTCTTTTCCGGCAATGTTCTGCTCCCATGCATAGGCAGCTATACATCTGCCGCCATTTCCACACATTGTACCTTGTTTGCCGTCGGAGTTGTAATAGATCATTTTGAAATCTCCATCTTGGCAGGACTTTAATTCTATTAATCCGTCGGCTCCAATACCGGTGCGACGGTGACATAAATCCCTGATATGTTCTTGTTTTTTATATATGGAAGTGAAATGATTATCATTACGATTGTCAATGATAATAAAATCGTTTCCTGTACCATGATATTTAACAAAATCCATCTTATAAATGTTCTAATTGCTCTATTAGGTCCAAATTACTCACAGGTTTCAGCGATTTAAATTCTGATGTGAACTCCAGTGGATAATATTGATTTAGATATTTTAAATAAAGAGTAGTTTTATAATATTTCAGAGAAACAAAATTAGGCAAGGGAATTCCATATAAAATAAGTCTGTTATTGCCTTTTTTATAACCTTTTGAATTTAAAGGTGTTTCCCAAAACTCTATTAAAAAAGAGTCGTTATTATTTGGTGAAGTGTGTTTACCCATTATAGAATCCAGTTCAGGATATTTTGTATGACATGAATTTTTATATGGTTTTGGATTATGTATTATCTTTATGTCTATAAGCTCGTCTTTTACTACCTGGATGTCTTCTGGCCCGGGTTTTGGTTCAATGGGAAAAAGTTCAATAGTATCGAACAGAAAGTATAAATCCTTTCTTTCAGTTGCAATTTGCTTAATTTTTGCATCCCGGGTGGTATGTTTAGTGTGGTTTGAGTATGATGTTAATGTTATTATCGAATCATATTGCTTATTGTTGCCGGCAACTATCAGGTTATTATTAAAAACGGTATTTTGTTGTGCCGGATCTTTTATTAATGTTGTGTTTTTTTCTATTATATCCTTAGCTTGAGAATTATTTATTCCGGAGCTATCATGAACCGGATTTCCTGTTAAATGGAGGGAAGCGATCTCAAAGCTTAATAAACTGACATTTTGTCGGTTTAAACCGAAGCATACCAATACACCACCCATAAAAAAACCAATTGCCAGGCCGAAAACAATATGGATCAACTTGTATTCTTTATTTGTATGTCTTTTTCTTACCATTACAGGTTGATGAAATATTTTGTATCAAAATTATTAATAAAACGTGATTGAATTTTCAGTAAAACTTTGAAAGTGTATTGTTTAATTAACTTAATTTAACATTTCTAAAACATTTTATAAGCGACAGATGTTCAGTAAGATATAATTTAAAATCATATTTTTTGTTTTCATGGGGCACATTTATTGTAAGAGATAAGAAATAGAATTACAAAACATAAGTTTTAAATAAAGAGTTGGTTATGTTAATAGAAATAATTGAATCATAATAATACAGGCTAACAAATATTAAACCAAAATTTTATCTGGAAACATAAATTTAATATTTTACGTTTAATAAAATAATAGTGAAAAAAAATAATCTTAAACTGTTATGAAACGGATAGGAATAATTTTTTTAGCTGCTTTATTAGGTGGATTTATATCAATTGGTATAAGCAGTATTTTCTGGTCGCCACAGCCGGAGTCGCTCAATGGCGGTCATTTTGATTCTTTTGACAGGCCACCGGCTGGTGTTGCTAGTTTTACTTCAAACCTGCCGGCAACAACGCCTGATTTTACTGTTGTAGCGGAGAATACCGTAAATACTGTTGTTCATATCAGGACTGAATACGTAAGGCGTACCAGTTTATATGATGAGTTTTTCGGACACAGCGATCCTTTCCGGGATTTCTTTTTCGGGCCACGGAGGCCTCAACAGGAAAGGGCTGTAGTTGGTTCGGGCAGCGGTGTTATATTAAAGGAAGATGGTTATATAATTACTAATAACCATGTGGTACAGGAAGCAGACAAGATCGAAGTAACCTTAAACGACAACAGGATTTTTGATGCTGTTATTGTCGGGAAAGACCCGACAACAGATCTGGCACTCATAAAAATTGATGCTGAGGGATTACCACATGCTGTTTTCGGAGATTCGGATAATGTTCGTATCGGTGAATGGGTTTTAGCTGTTGGTAACCCTTTCAACCTGACATCCACTGTTACTGCCGGTATTGTTAGTGCAAGGGGGAGGCATATAAATATTCTGGGAGGCGGTACAGCAATAGAATCTTATATTCAATTCGATGCTGCGGTAAACAGGGGCAACAGTGGTGGTGCATTGGTAAACTCAAAAGGTGAGCTTATTGGAATTAATGCTGCTATTGCTTCAAGTACAGGCACGTTTGAAGGGTATTCTTTTGCAATACCTTCAAATATTGCAAAGAAAGTAATGGAAGATCTGCTTGAATTCGGCGAAATTCAAAGAGGCTTTCTTGGAATAGAATTTCGTGAGTTGAATTCTCGTGATGCAAAAGAACTGGGTTTGGACATTTTCAGAGGTGCTTATGTTCATAGTATCCAAAAAGGTGGTGCAGCCGATAAAGCTGGTATCAGGGAAGGTGATCTTATTATCGCTATAGATGGTAATGAGATCAGGAATCCTTCTGAATTGATTGAAGCGGTTGGCAGGAAAAGACCCGGTGATGAAATTACCCTGAAATACCATCGTAATGGCAGAAACAAGGAAACAACAGCAGTACTGCAAAATATTCACGGGGAAATAGCTTATATTGAACCCGGAGAGCGTAGTGTTGATGATATAATGGGTGCTACTTTTGAAAGTGTTACCAGCAAAGAAAAAAAACGATTAGGAATTGAAAACGGGGTAAAAATAACTTCTTTAAGAGCCGGTAAATTACGCAGAGCAGGTGTAAGGGAAGGATTTATAATTACCCATATTGACCGGAAATCAGTTGAATCACCGCGTGATATTTCTCAAATATTACATAACAGGGAAGGTGAAGGAGTGCTGTTTGAGGGAATTTATCCCAATGGTGTCAGAGCATATTATGGTGTTGGAATTTAATAATATATCTGGCTTAAACTAATAAATTCAGCAGAAAATTATTAACAATTATAATCCGGTAAATAAAATCATATCGGGTACAACTGTTGTAAAAATTAAATAAGTAATTCCTGAAATAAAAATTGCAAAAATCATTTTGCTTAACGAAAGAGGAGGTAAAATAAAAAAGTTATTTTTTTTATAAAAGAATAAAAAATTTTTTTAACTTTGCATACTTTTTTCTTCTGTAAATATATAATTAAAGACCTCCTATTATTTTCGAAAGCTTAAATAGTAACAAACAATATGAGACAGTTAAAGATATCAAAATCAATTACCAATCGCGACACAGCATCTTTGGACAAGTATCTGCAGGAGATAGGTAAAGTTCCCTTGATTTCTGCGGAGGAAGAGGTTCAGCTTGCCCAGAGGATAAAGCAGGGCGATCAGGTGGCTTTGGAAAAGCTTACGAAAGCCAATTTACGTTTTGTTGTTTCGGTGGCAAAACAATATCAAAACCAGGGGCTCAGCTTACCCGATTTGATAAATGAAGGCAATCTAGGTTTGATAAAAGCCGCAAAAAGGTTTGATGAAACAAGGGGTTTTAAATTTATTTCTTATGCTGTTTGGTGGATTCGTCAGTCAATACTACAGGCTTTGGCTGAACAATCAAGGATTGTAAGGTTGCCTCTTAACCAGGTTGGTTCATTGAACAAAATAAAAAAAGAAGCTTCGAAGCTTGAGCAGAAGTATGAACGGCCTCCATCTACGGAAGAGTTGGCAGATTCCCTGGAACTTAACGAGGAAAAGATAGCCGAATCGTTTAGAATATCAACGCATCATGTTTCTGTTGATGCCCCTTTGGTGCAGGGAGAAGATGCCAGCCTTCTTGATGTTTATATTAATCAGGATTCGCCAAATGCCGACTCCAGCCTGATGCATGAATCCCTTGCCAGGGAAATTCAGCGTTCGCTGGCTACCCTTACGGAAAAAGAAAGGGATGTTATAAATCTATATTTTGGTATTGGTATGAATCATGGGCTTACTCTGGACGAAATAGGCGCCAAATTTGACCTGACCCGTGAGCGTGTCAGGCAAATAAAAGAAAAAGCTATCAGAAGATTAAAGCATACATCAAGAAGCAGACTGCTCAAGGCATACCTGGGGTACTAAACAATTGTTGATGATTTCGAATATAAACTACCGAATTATTCAATAAAACATTGAATGTTATGAAAAGCCGTCTTAAGATAATCGTTAAGGCGGCTTTTTAATTTGTTTGATTAGGTTTTTTGTTATCAATTTTTATAAATTTGCATATCGAACAGGAATTTATTATTGATTTTAATTTATTACTGTGATTTAAAAAATTAAACATAATAGTATTATTCTGAAGAAGAAATTTACAAATAATGGATGATCCTGCCAACACTTTTCCGGTTACAGATAGCTTATTAAGACGACGGTCTAAGGAGGAATTGTTGAATCAGAGTGCTAAGGTTATATGGATGACCGGGCTATCAGGTTCAGGTAAAACTACTATTGCCATCCGTCTGGAGAGGTTGCTCCACAGTAAAGGTTTTTTCACGCAGGTATTTGATGCCGATTGTCTGCGAGCAACTTTACATAGTGATTTGGATTTTTCTCTTCAAGGCAGGGCTGAAAATATACGCAGAATTGCCGTGATGTCCAGAATTTTCCTT
The DNA here is from genome assembly GCA_003567625.1 of Bacteroidales bacterium. Classification (GTDB taxonomy): domain Bacteria; phylum Bacteroidota; class Bacteroidia; order Bacteroidales; family UBA7960; genus PUKZ01. The sequence continues at coordinate 9,870 of PWZB01000171.1, forward strand.
GAAACGGGTGTGATTGTTATTAATTGTTTTATAAGTCCAACCAAAAAGATGCGCCAGTTGGCCAGGAAGATTATAGGTTATCGCGATTTTATCGAAGTGTATGTAAATGCGTCGCTTGAGACTTGTGAAAGGCGTGATCCTAAGGGACTATACAAGAAAGCACGCCAGGGGATGGTGAAAAATTTCACCGGGTATGATTCTCCATACGAAACCCCTGACAAACCTGATATAGAGCTTAATACTGATAAATATTCAATTGAAAGTGTTGTTAAACAATTAAGTGATTTTATTATTCCCAAAATAATATTAAAGAATAAGTAATGCTATCATACAATCTTAACCATTTAAGGGAATTAGAGGCAGAAACGATTTTTATTATACGTGAAGTTGCTGCTCAGTTTGAGCGTCCCGTGCTGATGTTTTCCGGCGGCAAAGACTCTATAGTAATGGTGCATATTGCTGTTAAATCTTTCAGGCCTGCAAAACTGCCTTTCCCATTGCTTCATATAGATACGGGGCATAATTTTCCTGAAACGCTGGATTTTAGGGATGCTTTAGTTGAAAGAATTGGTGCAAGGCTTATTGTTGGCAGTGTCCAGGAGTCAATTGATAGTGGCAGGGCTGTTGAAGAAACCGGGCCTAATGCAAGCAGGAATGTCATACAAACGGTTACATTATTAGATACGATTGAAAAGTACGGGTTTGATGCTGCAATGGGGGGCGGTCGTCGTGATGAGGAAAAAGCACGGGCAAAAGAAAGATTTTTTTCTCATAGAGATTGCTTCGGACAGTGGGATCCCAAAAATCAACGCCCCGAATTATGGAATCTTTTTAACGGATTGAAAAATTTAGGTGAACATTTCAGGGTATTCCCTTTAAGCAACTGGACTGAAATGGATATATGGCAATATATATTGCTAGAACAGGTTAGTATACCGTCCTTATATTTTGCTCATCAACGAGAATGTGTAAACAGAAAAGGAGTATTACTTGCAAAGAGTGATTATATAAAGCTTATGGATGGTGAAAAATGGGAGAAAATGAAGGTGCGTTTCCGTACTATTGGAGATATGAGCTGCACGGGAGCCACAAAATCGGACGCTGCTACTGTAGAAAAGATCATTGAAGAGGTAGCGATTGCCAGAAGTACCGAGCGTGGCTCAAGAGCCGATGATAAGCGTTCGGAAACTTCTATGGAGGACAGAAAAAGAGAAGGTTATTTCTAATGTTTATAATAAGTGTAAATTAAAGGATGCGAAAAATCAAAGATAACGGTTATCTTGACATGGAACTTTTGCGTTTTACTACCGCGGGTAGCGTTGATGACGGCAAAAGTACACTCATAGGCCGTTTGTTATATGATAGTAAATCTATCTTTGAGGATCAGCTTGAATCAATAAAGATATCAAGCATAAACAGGGGTTTTGAACATGTGAACCTTGCATTACTAACCGATGGTTTGCGTGCAGAAAGAGAACAGGGAATCACCATTGATGTTGCATACAGGTA
>PWZB01000199.1 GCA_003567625.1 Bacteroidales bacterium
CAATACCAATTGTAAACCTGTTAAAATCGTTACGGTAGATATCTTTATATATTGTACCGGTATTATTTGCAATGATTCCCAGGCTGCCGCAGATTATGCATCCGTCGGAATTACTGTTGAATTCATTGTTTTCAATCCTGAAATTTTGTGAATTTTCAATATACACACCATAAGTGCTTAAACAAGAGAAGGGATAATTATAGTCATAGCCAGGTGCCACATCAAAGTCGTTATCCATGATACGCACATTATCCATAGTATTGAAATAAATAGCCCTGTGTGAAGAGAATTCGGAATCAGCTACCCTGAAGGTGTTGTCCGCATGGGGTGTTGTAGCGTAAATACCGTACTTCAGGTTTTCGAAGCTGCATTCAGATACCTCAAAAGATGATGACAATGAGTATATGCCTTTCCGCATTTCAGGATATGAAATATTTTCCCGGGTATCAATAAAGTTACAGTCGTGAAATTGCACTCCCGTAACGCCCATCAATGTTACGTGATTTATATAATCATCAATGATGTCATCATCCGTTTCAAAGTTACATTTATTAAAATAAGATATATTATTATATGGTGGATCAATGCTCTCATACGGATAGAAAGCCACATCTCGCTGATTGTTGCGGAAATCAGTATTGTTTGCTTGAATAATACCTCCGGTGTTAGAGCTAAAACCTTCTATAAAATATCCCAATCTTACAGCTGTGTTTGCATTTTCTATTAAAGCATGGTTCTCCAGAATAACAGCACCTTGGTTTTCAAAGGTTTGTGGCAACTCAGGGTCGCCTTCTACATAGATGCCTTGCCAAACATCACCGCCGTGACCGGTAATGGTGCCTCCGTCAACTATAAGTTTACCGCCGGGCTTGACAACCATACCCGTGCCTTCATAAACACTCATCGTGTAATTGTTATTTAACTGTAAAACACCTCCGCTATCAATGACAAATTCAACCTCTGAACTGAAATTGCCATCTATTTGTACTTCACCTGCCACGGTTATATTGTTGGTTTCTTTTTGACGCGTTAGCGATACGTTATTTCTTATATCTATACTTGCACACTCGTCAACAATAAACTTGCCCTTACCCTCGAAATGTATGGAGCAATCATCATCGATAGTCACGGTGGCACCCTCGGTAATTGTAATGTCTGAGCTTATGGTTATGTCACCGCTTAGCGTAATATCGCTTGTAATCTCATATCCATGTGCCATTAAATTTGTGGCAGGACAGCCGAAAAACGTATAATAGGTTACAGTTGATGAATACTCTTGATCAATATCAAGAGTTTGTATTATGGCTTCTAAGGTAAATTCGCCTCCTATATGAGATAAGTTTTGCCAAATGGCTTCATGTATTTGTATTGAAAATATACTATTTTCCAAATTCCGAGTTAGTATCGAAGCACCCAGAAACATGACGCTGCCTTTTTCTGAGGTTGTAAAATATTTTGCCATACAATCATCTGGATTTTGAAAGTTGCCGGTTCTACAGGCTATGCTAAAAACAAAACCTTGTTTGGTATTATTTTCCAGTAATTCAAACTGCTCGGGGCCAAAAATTATACCACCAGTACCCTGCCAAAAAGTATGATCACCATGCCCATAATAATGCGTTATTAACCGACCTTCATTAAAGCTGTTTACAAGTGCTTGTTGGATTTCTTCTATCTCCATTTCGTCATTTTTAAAATTTGAAACAAAGTAGTTTTCAGGAATAATGTCCTCAATCAAGTTAATGGTTTTTTCATATAGTTCAGTATTACCTGCTTTATCACTTGATGCTACAAGTGTTATATTTTGCCTCCATGAATCAAACTGGTACTCGGTTTCATAAAAAATTGTTTTGGAAACGATATTCTTCAGCTTTTCTTCGGAATCAACGCTAAGCCTTCCTATAAACAGATTACCATAATGGTCATATTCACCATTGTTTTTTGTAAGACAACTGTAATAATAATCTGCACCTCCACCATTTATTAATTGTTCTGGGGTCTTCCATGCCCATACCTTATAATCTTCCGGTACGTCAAAGCCATCAGTGCCTGCCAGCAGTACATATGCCAACTTGCCATCGTAGGTATTATTTGCCGTGCCGTTTTCATAAACGCTTTTGAGGAAGTTGCGAATTCTGTGTTGTTCTTTATATTCCGGATATTCAGGGTCATAGGGATATCCTACCTCATCTGAAATAACATGAGCCACATTAACAATTGCCACATCGAATCCATTATAGTTGGCACGGTGTTGCGCCAATGCCTCTAAATCATCATTTTCATCATCCCAGAATTTTGTTGCAGCGACAACCAGGTAGTCGGCTGTAATTTCGCCTGATGTGTCGGTTACCTCAACCCAACTTACCGTACCGGTTTCGTCAGGGCGGTCGTTAATGGACGCACCAATGCCGCCTTCGGTGTAATTTAACAACACGTTATCAACAAGATTGCTGAAAATACCTGTATTAATACTTACATCGCTTATAGCATCCATAAAATCGAGTGTTACGTCAATATCGG
>PWZB01000080.1 GCA_003567625.1 Bacteroidales bacterium
AGAATATCCTGCGTAGTTGCTCCGTAGTGAACCCAGCGTGCCGTTTCAGCATCGCAGGCTTTGTTAAGCTGATGCACAAAAGGTAAAATCGGGAAGCCAACTTTATCGAACTCCGATTTCATTGCGGCCTGATCAATATTCTCAATTACGGCTGCTTTCCGGATTTTGGTGGTCGTGCCATCAGGTATAATCCCAAGCTTTTCCTGGGCTGTTGCAAGTGCAACTTCGGTTTTCAGCCACGCTTCGAGCCGGGCATCACCCGAAAACACTTTGCGCATTTGGGCACAGCCGAACATGTCTTCGTAATATGATGAAGAATTAATCATGTATACTTTAATCGAATGTTACTTGGGATTCACAGCGTATAAAACTAGCTCGTTTGACTTACTTTTATGAGCCCGCAGATATAACTTATATTCCGAGTTAAATGACTTAATAATCCGTGGTAAATTAATTAGATCCGAATGTTCGTGATATGCACAAATGGCAAGAGTTGGTCGGTGTGATTTAATAGTATTTTCAGCACCTTTTAAAGCTTCAGCTTCAGCACCCTGAATATCCATTTTAATAAATGTTACAGGGGAATTATGGGCAACTTCATCAATTGATGTTACTTCTACTTCTGATGTTCCTTCCTGAGAAATTTCAGAGCTTAGCTCATCGTTTACTTCGAACCGTAACACCTTGCTTGAAGACCAAGCCCCTTTTTTGATTAGATTAATGGATTTTACTTCTCTACAGTTTTGCTTTAGCTCACGTATTCTTTTTGAGTCAGGCTCAAATGCAATTATGGACTTGTACGTTTCGAAATTTCTGGACTCCAGGGCTTTGATAAAAGCTAATATCGAATCTCCATTATATGCTCCGCAGTCAACAAACAGTTCTTCTTCGCTTAAATCAATTATTTCCGGAAAATACTGGTCAGTTACTTTTACGCTGTCTAATGGCCCAATTGCTCCGTTAATTCTTTGATTGATAAAGGAAATCATAGTTTGCCTAGATAACTCGTCCTCCAGCATTTCATATGTTTGCTGGAATTCCCGCTCATTACTTTTCATGTATTCATAAGAGAACCGGCGCCAGGGCCTGACCAAAAGAGCGTAATCAATAGTCAGGACATTTGTTACGTCAATTCCCATGTCCTTAACCAAACTCATTTTTTTATCAACGGTTTTAACCAGATCATCATTATAAAAACCTATGATCCAGTTCAGGTTTTCCTCCCCTTTTAAACTCTCCATTTTCCGGACTCTGTGTCCCATAAAATACTGAGCTTCATCACTAAAGAAAGAATCGTCAACAACAACAAAATCAATGTTAATATTGAGTTCCCGAAGCTTATTGTTTATAAGTACCGCACAATCGCTGGCTCCATATAAAACGAATTTATTTTTACCTGAGTTAGATAGTGCGATAATATCATCGAATATAGTATCACGTTGAATAAAATTGATCAGGCCGCTTTGTTTCATATAAATCGTTTGTAGATTCTAGATTTTATTCATGATCGAGTTTGTAATTCTGAAGGAATTCAGAGACGGTTTTACGGTCATTGTTCATTATTACATCAATTATCGACAACCCGGGGATGAATTCGTCACTATTCTGCGGATAGGGCTCTATAATTGGTTCCAGAAAGCTTAACTCGATTCCTTTTTGTTTAAAATACGATTTTGAATAAAGCTCTCTCCCGCCAGGTGCGTTTATATAATGCCTGGAGTCGCAGGCTTTGGTTATGGCAATAAGCCTTTCAGCTCTTTTAAGTCCTTTTGTTTCTTTAAAATGTCTGCTGGAAAAGAGATATTTTCGTTTTATTCCTAAGTATTCAAGTATCGTTTTAATTGATTGTGCAGCAATAGTTGAGATCTTTTGCCCAGAGCTTAAGAGGGTATCAGTTATAGGCTTAATAGCTTCATTAAAATAAGGGGATTTCTCATAAGTTATTTGGATACTCCGAAGAATTTTTTCCCTTTTATCTATAATATTTATCTCATTTATCAATTTGTTTGAACTGGCTCCATTTAACGATAATGTAATATAGGAAGGATGCCCATTTATCAATATTCGATTTCTATTAATCCAGCCATTCTTGATGAAGTTAACATCATCATAAAAAACAATAATATCAGATGCAGCAACCAATTGGTAATAACCTATATAAGGAAAAAAATAAGGTTGCATGATGGTTACTCTGTTTTGATTTAAAGACATCTGACTATTGATATAATTTACGATTTAACAACTTCTCACCTTTACTACCTATTATCTCAACACATTCTAAGACTTCCCGTTTACGTTCAGCAAGCTCTTTTCTGTTATTGGCTCTAATAATTAATGCCCCTATTCTATTTTTACTAGATATTCCTTCAGGAATTTTATAACCGGGTTTTTTAAAACTGAAACTCTCGTGTATGTATGCACTCTCTTCATTTGTATTAATACCAGATATTTCCTTAAAAACTCCTGGATTCGCGTATAAAATTATTGTTCCGACAACAAAGTCATTATAGATGAAATTAGGGGTATGTATAATTTCTTTATGATACTGCCTGACAGCCATATCAACTATATCCACACCCGTCATGGTTGATATCAGCCTCTGCCCCACACCACCTCCAATTCTTGCTGCTATTTCAATAACTGTAAATTTACCTTCCTTAAGAAATAACTGCATAAGCAATGGTGAGTTTTTAATCTCAAAACATTTTACCACATCATTTATCAACAAATTTAATTCAACTTTTTCATTATGATCAAGTTCAAACGGGGCTTCTGAGCCAATAAATATTTTTGAAAATCTATTTCCGTATTCAACCATCTTTTTTTTCGCAATCAACAAAATTTGAGACTTGCTTTGAGTGATAATGCAGTGCACATTTAGTTCAATTCCGTCAACATATTCCTCTACTAAAACTCTTCCAGAGAGGCTTTTATTTGACGCTATACCAACTCCCTCCATTACTTCTTTATATTCATTAGCAATAACAATACCCTGCGAACCTGTACTATCAACAGGTTTTATAATTACAGGGAATTTGAGTCTGAAAAGGTCTTTTTTATATTTCCTTTCTATTGCTAAAAATTTTGACGTCGGTATTTTACAATCCAGCATTCTTTGCTTCATAACTGCTTTGTCTGTTACAGCTTTTATATTCATTTGACCATAGGGATGTGGTAGGTTAAGCTCTTCTGAAATACTTACCGCAATCCCAATAGGCTGATCAAGACATAAGTTTATTACCAGCGAAGCATCTAATCTTTTTGCTGCTTGCAGAACGTCATCCCTGTCAAGTGTGCTTACTTGTAAATGATCATCGCATTTTTGTTTTGCCGGAGGATTATCCAGATAGTCAATAAGTACAACCCAATACCCTCTTTGCTTTAATTTTTCTATTAGCGGTACATGAACGATTGTCCCTCCGAGAACAAGAGCTACAGGTTTTTTCATATAAGCTAAAAAGTGTTTTCAGGATTAAAGTCCTGAATATGATTATTGATTTGCGCGATCAAAATTTACTATTTTTTTAAAAGCTCTCCTGTACATTTCTATAAAAGACTCCCTGGTAATTCCGGCAATGTGTGAAGTAAGAACAACATTACTCAGATTTCTTATTTCATGGAATTCAGGCAGCGGTTCATTAGTGAATACATCGAGCCCCGCACCAGAAATGCGATTTTGTTTCAACGCTTCCAAAAAAGGCGTCTCGTCAATCAGTTTTCCTCTTGCGGTATTAATAAGTAATGATTCTGGTTTCATCAGAGCCAGTGATTCTTTGTCAATGATATGATGAGTCGCTTCAGAGTAAGCGCACATAAGACAAACTACATCACTTTCAGCCAATAACTTTTCTTTCGATGTAAAAGTTAACCCATACTTTTTTTCAATTTCACTATCCAACCGGGCACGTTTATGGTAGAGTATGTCCACCCCGAATGGCTGAAGAAGTTTCACAAATTCGGCCCCGATATTGCCAAGTCCGATTAAACCTACTTTTTTTTTGAAGAGCGTTCTGGTTTGAATGCCGAGCGCCTGTTTTTTCCATCCACCTTTTTTTATCAGGCTGTCCGCAATAACTAATTTCCGATAAAGTGCTAAAATGAGAAGCAGAGTGTGTTCTGCAACCGCAGCTGCATTTACTCCTTTATTTACAGATAAAGGAATATTTCTACTCTTCAGCGCGTCAATATCAATTTGATCCGTTCCCACACCTGTTCTTTGCACCATTTTAAGCTTTTTTGCGGCAGAAACAGCTTGCTCGTCTACTGGTAACCTTCCGCTAACAATAAAATAGTCTGCTTCAGGTGCATATTTAAGCAACTCTTCTTTACTTGCTGTACCAAGTGAGATAAAGCTAAACCCTTCAGGAACTTCAGACTCCACCATATCTAATACCTCGGAGCTGTAGCTGTTTGTAAGTAAGATAGTTGGCACGTTCTGCGAGCCTGAATCAATTATTTAGGTGAATTACTTGCTTCGGGATAATACTCATCAATCATGCGCTGAACCAGATGGACTTGCTTCGCACGTTGCTTTGCATCACTATCAGAAGTGTTCCAGCTGTGAGATTTAGCAACTGATCCACCGGTTTTCAGATAAATTGGTGCCGCAACTCTTATCATTTCAGGAACCTCGTAATGGCGGATAAACCCACCGGTAGATGCCGGATTTTCAGTATGGAGATCCAGCGGGATGTCAACTGCCTGGCGAATTGCAGACATCATTTGCAGTTGAATATCACGAACCGGATTAAATGAGTTTGCACCTATTCCTGCAAGAAGTCTGGCCGAACATGGATTACCATGCCCGGTATGGGCAGAAACTTTAAAATGACAAATGGCAGGAATTTCCCCTTTATTGCGCATTTCGTTAAATACCCACAGTGAACCTTCATCGTATACGAGAAATGAATGACACCCCAGCCCGACCCCCCTATAAACTTCTTCCATTGCTCGTGCAATCTGATCCTGACCGCGCAAACGGTAGCCCATTCGCTGGCCTTCAGGTGTATTTACCGAAGCGCTGGTGTCGGTTGTTGCTCTTGGCCCGATTGCCAGCACCAGTTCCACGTTCCCATCAGCGGCCATACCAACCATCTCAGTTATCTCCTGATCTGACAGCATTATAATACCTTTTGTCTGGGTAACCCTGTGAATCAACAATTCTAACCGGTCAACCTCATCCAAAAGCGCCTTCATCGTTCCCGGGCCTTGTATTCCCGGAACTTCGAAACGGTACTGCCCGCCATCATCAAACCGTTTTTCTGAGTCGGGTAAATCGTAGGCATCGCCGGCAGGCAGACCTAATTTGGTTAAAAAAGCTTTTGATTTCATCATTTTATAGTAATTTAGTTCAGAAGTCGAATCATTTGGGCTATTTCTTCACTGTTGAATCTGCCGCGTTTAAAAAAATCTTCAATAGCCTGGATCTTTTCAAAACTGAGCCCGGAAAACCGGAATAGATTTTTCATTTTTTGGATCAATTCTTCATCAGACACCGGGTTTTCGGGTTCACCCTTTGGCAATGAAACGAAATGGCTGGACACAGGCAATTCACCTGCTTCCGTACTCTTTTCATTATTTTTACTGCTCTTAAGGATTACTTTAACTCTGGCGCCTCTTTCATCAGGTACTTTTTGAGTCATTAAAGAGTCCTCCAAAACCCGTATTTTCTTACATAACTCCAGCAGGGTTTTGTCCGAAATATACGGTTCGTCAAAAGCCTCAACGCCGCCGTTACGCAAACTTAATGCAGCAGCCACACTGTATGGTATGCTCATTCGTGCTGAGTTCATCCCTACTATATCAGAATGATCATGCCCCTTAATAGCCCACTTATAGGTTGAAATTTCAACAGAAGCTACGTTCCCTGCTGAAAACCCCGGCTCGGCAGCCATGTTTAATGCCGCCTCAATGGGCGCGTGACAGTGCCGGCAGGCGGCGTAAGGCTTAACGTATATGTAGTAAATCATAGGCTTTTCTGAATTAGAAGCCTGTTCAATTACTGAACTATCAGGACTTTCAGTAAATATCCTGAAAAAACCTGTTTCACCATCAAGAATGTCGTTGTTGCCTTTGAATCCGGCATGAGCTATTAATGCGGACTGCAGCCCGCCTTGAGATGCGTTTGCAACATTCAGCGGTTTATATTCTGATTTACTATTTATTACCTTAAGCATTCCGGATGCTTTTGTGCAGGCAGCAGATAATGATGATTCAAGCTCCTCACGGCCTGCTCCGAGCGCAACCGAACAGGCTACGGCCGCTCCTGCTATGCCTGCTATTCCGGTTCCGTGAAAACCATTTTCCTTCAGCGCAGGCTGCATAGATCTGGCCATTAAAACAGACGCCTCATAACCAGAAATAACCGCTCTGCAAAATTGATCTGATGTTATTTTTTTGAGCTGCATTAACACCAGAAGCGCTGAAAACAGTGGCGCGCCGGGATGAAACATTCCGTAACGGTCTCCATCATCCAGCTCGGCAGCATGTGAAAAGAATCCATTAACAAATGCAGCTGATTCCGGGCTAAGGCCTTCCGTTACTCCGATACTTCGAACTTCGCCCTTACTGTTCAGCGAATTCAGATACTGATCGATTTTTTTACCTGCCAATACCGAACCGGCAAGTGATACACCGGCATAATCCATCAGGCAACGGCACACCTGATGTTTATCGGAGTCAGTTGGTTTGCGGTCACTTAGAAAAAGTATCCGATCGGTAAATAATTGGGTTAAGCGCAAATCAGCCTAAAATCAATTTCAGGTAGGAAGCCTCATTCTCAACTACACCATAGGCTTCCCCACGTTTTAATGTCTGCCTGGCCCAGCTTTTATGTGGGTTTATTTCATTCATTTTATTTGACTTACTGCTTTTCACCACGCCAGCCGGCGTATTCAAAATTTGTGAAGCATCTTCAAACTCTTCTCTTGTAATAGCCTGCATCCCGTTCACGAACTTAATGTGTGAAGGATGGATTATCGTTTTCCCAACAAACCCGTTTGCTTTATCAATCAAAACTTCCCTGAGCAGGCCATCAATCGCCGGATTGATAATGTTGCTTCTGCTTAGTAAGGACTGCTGGATATCATTTTCAAGCAAATGCTCAATATTATCCTGTTTGTAAGCCATAAAATATTCCCAAACAGGGGCTGATACAGTGTAATCGTTGTTATCCCTGTTAAAAAAGTTCAGAATATCTGACAAACAATCCCTTACAGGCAGAATTTCATAGATGGAGATGTTCATACTGCGCCTCACACCGAATATTGCTGAGAAATCTGTACCGCCGACTCGTACATTTAACAACAACTCTTTAAAAGGCTCCAGAATCTCCGCTATCAAATTCAGTTCCCGACTTCGTGATTCACGATATCCAATAGTACGGCCTTCAAGGATTGGCATACCATACAGCTTGCTTTCAAACCGGTTATTTACCGCCTGAAGCTTTGCCAGGTACACTTTTGCGTTGAATGAATAAAATTTAGGAAAAACAAAGCCACTCAAAACATCAACATGTTCCGGCCCGAGTTTATCAGCAAAATTTACAAACTGCTCCGTATTACGGACTCTCAGAAAAATCAGCGGTATGTCATCATAACTGAGTTCACCTTTCTTAACAGCAGAGTAAATGGACTTCAGGTGGGATAGAACATTTTCTTCCGCTGTATTTACATCCTCTTCCTTGATTGCATCCTCAAAACACATTACCATCGATGTAAGCGGCCCCAGTGATTTTGAGAGAATTTTATTCAGAATATCCTTGGTTCCAGGCATATATAACGTGCCGCCCAGACAGTACTGGAGCAAACTTTTGTCGGTAAATTTGTTAAAACTTACCGGTTCTTTATAAAACTGAAAGTCTATATTGAACGAGTTGTGTTTCAAAACACGGTTTTGATTAATTATTCAGAACCATTGCAATCAATCTGCAAATCATCTCAATCTCAACATCAGTTAGCTGATGGTACATGGGAAGGCATAAAATACGAGAAGAAATATCGTTTGCGACAGGTGTTTCTGAATGCTCTACATAGTTCAGACTGCTGAGCGTTGGATAAAAATACCGTCGTGGATATATACCTTTTCTCTCAAGGCTGTTCATTATTCTCAATGTGATCTGCTCATTTTCAAACACCACTGGATAATAAGAATAGTTGTAGGCAGTGTGTTCGGCAATTCTTGGTTTTTTAACCGCAGCCTTGCTTAGCATTTTATCATAAGCAAAGGACTGTTTTTTTCGGTTTTCAAGTAGTTGATCAATATAACTGAGATTTACAATGCCCATTGCGGCGTGAAACTCTGAGTTTTTTCCGTTTATTCCGACACCGTAAAAATCTTCCATACCTTTATGACCAAAGTTACGACGCCAGGCCATTTGTTTGAGCAATGCCGGGTCTGAAGTAAAAACGGCCCCACCCTCTACAGTATGATATAACTTGGTGGCATGAAAACTTGCAGTACTTATATCACCCCATTCGAATATACTTTTACCCTTGTATTTTGTGCCGAAACAATGTGCTGCATCATAAATAACTTTTAGATCATGTTTTTCGGCAATCTCTCTGATTTTATCAACATCACATGGGTTACCAAAACAGTGAGTTGCCAGTATCGCTTCAGTATCATCCGAAATGGCTTCCTCAATTTTATCCGGATCAATATTAAATGTATCCTTGTCTATATCAATAAAAACCGGTTTACACCCTTCCCACACGAGGCTGCTGGTAGTTGCAACATAGCTGAATGGCGTTGTAATAACTTCCTTTGTTATACCCAGTGACTTCAGAGCAATTTGAATAGCAATCGTACCATTAGATACAAACAACAGATGCTTCAGATTCAGATAACGTTTAAGTCTGAATTCTAGGTTATTTACCAACGGACCGTTATTCGTTAGCCAGTTATTTTGCCAAACGCCTTTTATTAAATCCAGGTATTCCTCTTTTGGAGGAAGGAATGGTTTTGTAACTGGAATCATTGTTTTACTAGTTTAACTATACATTGACTCCAAATAATCTAAATATTTTTTTGTTGTATATTTTTTTCTGACCAATTCAACAGATTTTTTTTGCATATCATATATTCTATTTGAATCAATAATATCCTTAATTCCTTTGTATATACTAATCTTATCTATGCTCTGAATGACCACTCCATTGTTATAATAAAACATCTTTTTAGAACAACCAGTATCACTCAAAACAACTGCATTACCAAAGTACATTGCTTCTAATACACTTTGAGAGGGATAGTTATCTGGCTCAATTATTGAAACAAATATTGATGACCTTTTTTGCAGTTCGCTTATTTCAGTTGTGTAGCCATACTCTACATTTTTACCAATCCTTTCAACCATTTCTATAATTTCCTGCCGCATTTCACCTGCCCCATATATCAAAAATTTCCAATCACTATACTCTTTACTTAACAACTCAACTGCCTCTAAATATTTAGTAGGGTTTTTTCTATTTATAAGCCTATGTGCAAATAATACAATTTTCTCTTTATCTTTTAAAGAATACTCATAAGCTTCAGTTGGCAAATAAAAAGCTGAGTTAGGTTTTAGAATCTTCACATCACTTCTTATGTCTGCTAAAAGATTACTCATTAATTTATAAACATTTTCGCTTACACAACTAATTTTATCTATTTTCATCAATATCTGAGAATTGTACGCAAGCATTTTGACTATATCTGGTGATGTTACTTCATATATATGTTCAAAGCTTAAATTCATTGAATCTTTCAATTCACAATTTTGATAAACACATTTCAAAACACTATGTACATGAGTATAGTCAAATGCCCTGAAAGATTTATAGTACAAATAGTCGTTATAACTTATACACTTTAATCTTGCAATTATTTTATAAAATATTTTTTTTACAATACTTTTAGGTGCCTTTTTATAAATAATTAGCGATTTTCTATTCTCTAAATATTCTATATAATATTTATAATTTTTATCTTTTAAAGCCAGGTTCTTTAATTTATGGTTAATGTATAAATGCACAGTATATTTTTCTTGCAAAGATAACATATATGACATTTTAATTACTCTTTTCTCAGCTCCAGAAAGGCTTCCCGAAGATATACAATATAATATTTTTTTTTTCATTTGATGAACTTTCTAATTGTTCGAATCATAATAATGCAATCTGTGTTTACTTGTTTTTTTTAAAATTCATTACACTATCTTTAAATTTAACACACATTCCTCTTTCAGAAAGCTTTTTATGATATAAAGGTTTAATATTATTGAGCATAAGCTGTGTTATGGCCAGATTTTTTCGTACATTTTAACAAGCTTATAACACTGATACTATTACAGATATGGACTCAACGAATCAACTCAGTTTTTCAGAGGAATTACTGGCTCGAAGGCGCAAATCTTCGCAAATGGCTGCCAAACCTGCTAAAATTGAAGAATTCATAGACTGGTAGCCCATTTATCAAAAACTTTCGGTTATTGATCAGACCAGCAAAACCAAGGGAGGTCGTCCGCGCAAGCCTACAAGCTGGATGGTCAAAGCACTGTTTTTGCAGTCACTATTTAATTTAAGCAACCCACAACTCGAAGATCAGCTGATTGACCGGCTGAGCTTTCAACGCTTTGTTGGCATCAACTTAGACCATGATATTCCTGATTTTACCACGATTTGGCGGTTTAAAGAAGCCATTATCCAGCATGAACTGGGCGATCTTATTTTTGATCAGATTACGGCTCAGCTTGAGCAAAGAGGCATGATGTTAAAACGAGGAACGGTTGTGGATGCAACCATCTTCAACTCCGTGAACCGGCCTCTTAAAAAAAGAGCGGCGTTAAGAGTTAACCCAACAACCCTCTTGCCAAATTGATACAGATGCGCATTCTACCAAAAAAGGAAACCGGTACTATTTTGGATACAAAGGGCATATTGGCGTAGATGTGGGTACCAAACTGATTCGAAAGCAACGTTTTACCCCCCCGCAAACTGCAACGATCTGGTTGCGTTAGCTAAGCTCATAAACTACGATGAAATGAGCTTGTGGGGGGATAAAGACTATTTATTGCCTGGAAGCATATAAAGTGGCCGCCCGCAAGGATAATTGGTTTTACGGAATGCTCGATAAGCCTCATAAAGGCTCAACGCTTTCCCAAAAACAAAAGAACAAAAACAAGAAATTCAGTAGGGTATGTGCTCAAGTGGAGCATCCCTTTCCATGGATGAAAACCAAAGGGGCCTGGTTGCTCTGATGAGCGTTTCATACACCAATTTCATGGCTCCCTTTTCATTGACATGATTGGGAATGATCTTGGTTCTTCTCTTCTGTTCCACAAAAGAACGTTCAATTAAGTTGGTCGTGCGAATGCTGCGGCGGTGGCC
>PWZB01000163.1 GCA_003567625.1 Bacteroidales bacterium
CTCGGTTATCAACCGATACCACGACATAGCCTTTTTGTGTAAGCATCTGGAACCATGCTCCGTTGAATGCATTCCATCTGTCAAGCACCGTTTGTGAGCCAGGCCCGCCATAAACATACATTAACAGCGGATATTCCTTTTCGGGGTCAAAATCATCGGGCTTAATCATCCAGCCGTTAAGCTCAATATCTTCTGATGTGGTGAATGAGAAAAACTCAACAGGAACATAGCCAAACTCGTTGGTCAGCGAATCAAGCTCCTGATTATCCTGGCGTACTTTTACCGGTTCACCGCACGCCCTGTGAATGGTATATTTTGGAGGTGTGTTGATAGTTGAATTCCTGTTGATAAAAAATTTATGCCCCTTGCTGAAGGAAGGTACGTTAAAACCCTCTTCTTCGCTAAGCCTGTGTTTATTTTTTCCGTTAAGGCCGATTGAATACAGATGATTTGTAAACGGCGATTCTTCACGCGATGTATAATAAATAATTTCATTTTCCGGGTCAATTCCAAGAAAACCTGTTACATCCCACTCGCCTTTGGTGATCTGCCTGACAAGAAGCCCGTCCATATCATATAGATAAATATGGTTAAAGCCGTCTTTTTCGCCGGTTATGACAAAATGTTCGTTGTCGTCAAGAAAAGTCAGATCATCAGTAATATCAATATAATAAAGGTTGTCTTCTTTGTACAATAATTCTGTTTCACCTGTTGCAGCATCAGCAAGTAGTATTTCGAGGCGGTTCTGATGGCGGTTCATACGTTGTACCGACAGCTTTTCCGGGTCTTTTGTCCATTTGATGCGCGGTATGTATTGATCTTTTTCTTCGCCGGTATCTACCGGGATAGTTTCACCTGTGTTGAAATCATAGATATGTATTGTTACAATGGCATTATCCTCGCCGGCTTTGGGGTATTTAAAACTGTATTCCTCAGGATAGAGCTCTCCGTACTTCATCATAACAAACTCTTTTACGTGGCTTTCGTCAAATTTGTAAAAAGCGATTTTTTCGCTGCCTGGTGACCAGAAGAACCCCTGTGTAAAAGCAAACTCTTCTTCATAAACCCAGTCGGTAGTGCCGTTGATGATCTCATTGTAAACGCCGTCATCAGTAACAGCATTTATTTCGCCCGAAGCGATATCTTTCACATATATGTTGTTGTTGCGCACAAAGGCGATCATACTGCCGCATGGTGAAAAAGTAGCCAGCCGTTGCTTGTCGCCCTCAACCAGAAGCGTGAGCTCTCTGGCGTCAATATCCCAGAAATAAAAAACCGATTCACGCGAACGTCTGTATATGGGCACGGTCTCAGTGGCTATCAAAAGCATTGTTTCATCATCGTTGAAATGATAATCATCTATCTTAACAGGTTCATCATCTTCGTCATGCAGTATGTTTTGCGTTGAGAATATTGTTTCGAGAAAATCGTCGGTTTCGTATTCATAAATATTGATCTCCGTTTCATCTTCGATAAGCGAGTAACGCAGACCGTCGTTCATTGACTTTGCCTTTTCTATGGTTTCGGGGCGGAAAATTTCTTCATCCCATATCTTTTCGACGGTGATTTGCCTGTGATTGCCGCCTTGTAAAAAAACGGCTGCTGAAAATAAAACAAAAAAAGTGATAAAAGCTGTTTTGTACATGATTTTAAGGGTTTAACGTGTTAATGACTATTCAAATTCCTGGGGTTTCGAATACTTCCGGGAGTTTTATCAAGACAGTTGTAATACATGTAGTTATGTTGATTTTTTATACAGGCAGGCCCCTGCACTCATAAAATCAGTTACCAAGCTGCCATCCCAGCACCAACTGCAGAACCGGCATTGTTATCCATCCTAAATCATTCTCTTCAATATCCTCAGGGTCATCATCATAATAACCTATACTTTTTGTTTCTTTTGCAAAGATGAATCCTAATTGTGCCGTTATATTGAGCTTCTGACTGCTGAAATGCCGGTATCCGGCGCCAATATATAATCCGTTTGATTCCGACTCAAAAATGTATTTTCTATATTCCTGGCTGAGTTGTATCCGTTTATATTGTTTTTTACCGGTCTTCCATGGAGGGGTAAAAGCTGGTTCCTCTCTTGAATAATTAATATAAATCCTTTCATATCCTGCTGTAATGAAAGGCTTGTTTGTTTCAGTGCCGATTGGCAGAAATATTTTAGCCTGACCACCAAACGAGAGGGTAGATGGTGCTATTTTTTCATCTCTTGCAAACCAGTCAGTTATTAAGGCTTGAAACAACAATCCTGCGTACATCCACCGGAATGAGGGGCCGACAGCTATCATATCGTGGAATTGAAAATCGATACCTATCTGCGGTCCGTAAAACAGTACTCCCGAAACATCCAGATGAAGATTAACCGGAGATAATTGATAATCGCCGCTTTCCCGGGAATATTTTTTAAAGAGATTGTTGCTGCCGGAATAAACCCGTTCATTGAGGTTAATATCTCCTGTTTGCGAATAATTTGAAGTTGTGCCTTCAGAAGCAGACAAATAAAG
>PWZB01000055.1 GCA_003567625.1 Bacteroidales bacterium
GACGGGGAGCGAGAAAAGCTTGAACAGAAACAGGAATAATACAGTTCTGCTAGAATTTATCATTGTTTATTTGTGAATTTATTATACAAAGATAAAGAAAAAAATTGGTTGTTGGTCACACTGATCATTGGTCACTGGTCATTGGTCATTGGTCACTGGTCACTGGTCATTGGTTACTGACGATTGCAAATGACAAATAACAAAAATTCCCTACTTTTGCCGGAAAAACCAGAATATTTTGGAACAAGAAAGCTTGGGACTTAAATCTTTCAAAGGAGTTTTATGGAACGTGTTTGGTCAGGCAGCCAGGCAAGGCATGGGCTTTGCCATGGGCATTATCCTGGCACGCATGATCGCTCCGGAGTCTTATGGGCTGATCGCTATGGCTATGGTGGTGGTTGCAATAACCGGCTCATTGATAGATGGTGGCTTCGGAGCAGCACTGATAAGAAAGAAAAATCCTGCACAAAACGATTATCATACGGTCTTCTGGTTTAATATTGTCACCGCACTGTTTCTTTATTTTGTAATATTTTTCTCCGCTCCCGCCATAGAAGGTTTTTATGAAACCGAAGACCTTGTGCCTGTTATCCGTTATCTGTCTTTGGGTATAATAATACAGGGATTTGTCACCATACAAAACGTACAGCTTACCAAAAAGCTCAACTTCAAGGCTTTGAATATGATTGCACTGATCTCTGTCTTTTTATCGGGAGTACTTGGCGTAAGCATGGCTTTTATGGGCTATGGCGTATGGGCCCTCATAGCCCAGCAATTGAGCAATAACCTGTTAACCGGGATATTACTGTTGTTTTATAACCGCTGGTTGCCGGCATGGGTGCTTAGCCGCAGGTCTTTCAGCGAGTTGTTTGGTTTTGGGAGTAAATTACTTATAAGCGGAATTTTGAATTCTGTTTTTAAAAACCTCTATCCGTTATTAATAGGAAAATGGTTTTCTCCTGCCATGCTTGCGTATTATACCCGTGCTGACTCATATCAAAGTCTTTTTTCACAAAATCTTACAACAGTAGTGCAAAAAGTTTCATTTCCCTCACTTACGCCTTTGCAGGATGATAATTTGCGTTTGAAAAACGCTTACCGGCAAATGATACGTATGGTAATGCTGGTAAATGCCCCTGCAATGCTTGGGCTTATGGTTGTTGCAGAGCCTTTAATAGTTTTTATGATAACAGATGTATGGCTGCCAGTTGTGCCATATTTACAAATATTATGCCTGGCAGGCATTCTGTATCCGTTACATGCTATCAATCTGAACGTGATCAATGTAAAAGGAAGATCAGATATTTTCCTGAAACTGGAAATAGTGAAGAAAGTATTGATCATCCTGGCTATCTGTGCAGGTTTACCCTGGGGCGTAATGGGGCTTGTTGTAGCTCAAGTCATTGCATCTTTTATATCATATTTCCTTAATGCTTATTTCTCACTACGTTTGGTGGAATATTCGGTAAAAGAGCAGCTGCGTGATGTGCTGTCTTATATTTTGTTGGCAGGTTTCATGGCACTTTGCGTTTGGAGTTTGACTTTTTGGATTACCGTGCCTCAGGGTATGCTTTTACTTATTCAGGGAATAACAGGTGTATGTATCTATTTGACAGGATGTTATATAATGAAATTCAGTGCATTTTTTCAGCTTATTACTCTGTTTAAAAAAGTTTTTCTGAAAAAATAATTTGTTTCTTAATTCACATAGAAAATTACAAAACTAAGACTGAAAAAATTCAACCTGCAAATAACATCTACACATCAAAAAATAACTATTTTTGCATCAATATAAGCCACATAATGAGCAAATCCGTAAAATCCATATATGTTACCCGTCCATTTCTTCCTCCACTGGAAGAATTTCAACCCTACCTGGAACAGATATGGGAAACACGGCAATTGACCAACAATGGCCCTTTTCACCAACAACTCGAAGAAAAGCTATGCGAATATCTTGGAGTACAATATATCTCTTTGTTTGCCAACGGCACCCTTGCTATGGTAACGGCTTTACAGGCACTTCGCATAACCGGCGAAGTTATAACCACCCCATTTAGTTTTGTTGCCACCACTCATGCACTGTGGTGGAATAACATAAAACCTGTATTTGTGGATATTGAACCTGAAACCTGTACACTTGACCCTGATAAAATTGAAGCAGCCATAACATCACTGACAACAGCAATACTTCCCGTACATGTATATGGCAATCCCTGTAAGGTTGACAGAATAGAAGAAATCGCAAAACGCTACGGATTGAAAGTGTTGTATGATGCGGCTCATACTTTTGGAGCAAAACTTAAAGGACGCTCTTTATGCGATTTTGGCGATATGGCTGTGCTCAGCTTTCACGCCACAAAAGTGTTCAATACCTTCGAGGGTGGTGCAATTGTATGCCACAGCAAAGAAATGAAAGAACATATTGACAACCTCAAAAACTTTGGATTTCAAGGCGAAACCACAGTAGTGACATCGGGCATCAATGCAAAAATGAACGAGATGCAAGCAGCTATTGGATTGTTGCAATTAAAATATATTGATAGACTAATAGACGAACGTAAAGAAATCGCAGATACATACAGAGAACATCTTAAAAATATTTCCGGTATAAATTTTATTTCCGATGTAAAATATATGCATCATTGCTATAGCTATTTCCCAATATTTGTTGAAAAAGAAAAGTATGGTTTAGACCGTGATGCACTCTATGAAAAACTAAAGGAAAATAATATATTCGGAAGAAGGTATTTTTACCCTTTGATCAGCCAGTTTCCAACATACAGAGGATTGGAATCAGCTTTAGCGGGGAAAATGCCGGTGGCTGAAAGAACAGCTAAAGAGGTAATTTGCTTGCCGATTTATCCGGGTTTGGATAAACGAGTAATAAAAGAAATATGTAGCATGCTATAAATCCATATCTATAGTAACTAATCAGCATAAATAAAATTGTTTATATATTTGAGGAACTGAATAATAACTATCTGTATTTTGGAGACAAAGATTAACAATTCATTTTACGCACCCAAGGAATTATCAAAAATGGGATTTAAATACCTTGGTGATAATGTTCAGATAAGCAGATTTGCCAGGTTTTACACTCCTGGTAAAATTATTATTGGTAATAATATTAGAATTGATGATTTTTCTATTTTATCCGGAAACATTCATTTAGGGTCGCATATACATATATCTGCACATTGTTTGTTATATGGTTCAAATGGTATCATAATGGAAGATTATACCGGGTTATCACCCAGAGCAACAATTTTTAGTGCCAGCGATGATTTTAGTGGTTTATTTATGATTGGACCTGTGATACCGAATAAATTTAGAAATGTTAAGTGTGGAACTGTTATAATCAAAAAATTTTGTCAAATTGGTGCAGGTAGTGTCATAATGCCTGCTCTTACCATAGCTGAAGGCGCGGTTGTAGGTGCAATGAGTTTAGTAAATAAAAACCTTGAAGCATGGCAAATATATGCTGGTATTCCTGCCAGAAGAATAAAAGAACGGGATAAAAGGATTTTAGAATTAGTCAAAAAGTTTGAAAAAAACCAAAAAAGTAATGACTGACAGAGAATCTATAGTTTCTGTTTGTTTAATCACATACAATCATGAGCCCTATTTACAGACAGCTATTGATAGTGTAATATTTCAAAAAACATCTTTCCCCTTTGAATTAGTGATTGGAGAAGATTGCTCAACAGATAAAACCTGGAAAATTTGTGAGGAATATGTTCAAAAGCACCCGGATATTATCCGCCTTTTACCTTCAAAAGAAAATTTAGGTGTAATGCCTAATTTTATCCGCACACTACAAGCTTGCAAAGGCAAATACATCGCCCTCTGCGAAGGCGACGACTACTGGATTGATCCGTACAAGCTTCAAAAACAGGTGGATTTTTTAGAAAAAAATAATAACTGCTATATGGTGGTACACGATACAATAGTTGTTGATACCGAAGGAAATGTCTCTCATAAAAGAAACAGGGTGAATTTTGCTGAAGACGAAAAGTATAAAATGCTTAGTTTTGAAGAAATAGCCGGTGCAGCCGTGATACCATTTCATACATCTTCTGTGGTTTTTAGGAATATTAAATATAATTTGCCGGGATTTTTTAACCGGGTCGTTAACGGAGACTATTATTTATTCAGTACTATAGCATTGAAAGGTGAAGTTGTATGTTTAAAGGAATGCATGTCTGCATATCGTAAAAATCCGGCAAGTGTTACTCAAAACTACAAGTACAATTATGCATTTTACAGAAAAATTATTTCTGATCTTAAAAAATTTGAAAAATTTGCCGGTCAAGATAATGCTTATGTTATACGAAAAAAAATAAAAGCAGAGAAAGCATTTAAAAGCTTACAATTGTTTAAACGCAAAAAATGGTATGACTTAATGAGATATTGGTTTGCTTTTGTCGGATTCATAAACCGTAAACATATTAACTATACATTTAAAGATGCTTTATGGTACTTTAAAACCAACTATTAATACTGTTTAAAGTTTTTTTAATGAACATAATATACCTCGCAGGCTCAGCCCCGGCACACGATCTTAAATGGATATCACAATTAAGTAAGAATAAGGGTATATCTCCTTACTTGCTTAGAAATAGTGAAGCCGATAAGAATATCATTGATTATAAAGAATTTCAGGATTCCGGGGTAAAAATTACTGAAAAAAAAATAGGCGCTTTTTCAATTAGCAATCCATTAAAAACATTTTTTTATATACTCAGAATAAACCATATTATAAGAAAATATAATATTGATCTGGTTCATGCTTTTTATGCCGAGCCTCATGCTTTGTGGCTACCTTTTCTTTTTTCAGCAAAAGTGAAAACTATTATAACTACCCATGGCACAGACATTTTACAAACCATCCCTCAATTTGCTCTGCGTAAAGATATCATCGGACGTATTGTGTTTAAAATTTACAAAAAGGCTTTTAATAATGCCGATTATATAACTTGCACCTCTGAAAAGCAAGCTAATACCGTAAAACAACTTTTCAATAAAGCAAAATCACCGGTAATTACCCGTACTGGCATAAACCCACCTTTAAGCTTTGATGATAATAGCTTAATAGAGAAACCTTACATACTATTTCCCCGCGCAATGCGAAGTTTATCCAATCACGAGCTTGCTTTGAAAAGTATAGCCATCTTAAACAAAGAAATAAAAAGCAAGTATAAAATGGTTTTTATTGACAGCGATTCTAAAAACAAAGATTATGTCAATAATATCCGAAAACTGATGGAGGAGGACAAAGATGCGGATTTTGCGTTTTTGCCGGCACAACCGCATGAAAAGATTTTGTCATTAATAAAAAATGCAGCTTTAGCCGTTATAACAAACACATCCGACGGAAGCCCTGTTACTGCTATGGAAGCAATGTATTTCAAAACACCCTTGATTTTACCACCACTCGATTATGATAAAGAACTATTCGGTGAAGGAGTATTTTTTTTTGATGAATGGAAGCCTGAGTCTCTAAAAGAAAAAATTGAAAGCACTATTAACCTGCCAAAGGAAAAAATAAATAAGAATTTGGATAAAGCTTATAATAAAGTAATGGAATTTGGTAATTTTGAAAAGGAAATGCAAAAAGTAGAGAATATTATCATGTCTTTGTCTAAATAAATAACATTCATACAATAAAAGTCAAAAAATTAACTTTGTAAAGGAAGTTTTAGATAAATTGGTGAAAAAATCTGGAAAGAAATAAGCAATAAAACTTTTCAAATAAAAAAACGTTTATATATTTGTAATTGTATGAAAAATCGAAACATGATGACTAAATTAAGAAGATATAAAACTAACACTTTATTTCACCGACCTTCATTAATAGATGGTTTTGGTAGTATAATCAATGTAGCCGGAAACTATTTTATATTTAAAAATTTAGGTGAAGAAGCTGACCAAAAAGCCATAAAGAGTGATTGGGGCATGGTCGGAGATGATATTCGCAAAGCAGCTTTAGAGTCAAAAAGTAAGATACTTCAACCACAACATTAATGAAAGAAAAAACAGAGAACACAAAAACTCAGATAATGAATCTAATCAATCAAAAGAGCATCTTCCAAAAGAGATTGAAGAAATAATCCAATATATTCCTGAAGAAAAAAAAGCAGAAGCATTAAAGACCATTACTGCTTTCTCTATCAAGACAGCATCTTCATTTAGCGGACCGCTTCCACCTCCTTCAATTCTTGGTGAGTATAATGATATTATAACCGATGGCGCTGAAAGAATAATGAAGATGGCTGAAAATCAATCCAGTCATAGAATTGAACTGGAAAAACATGCAATTAAAGAGGAATTACGTCAAAGTAAAAATGGACAAATTTTTGGCTTTATTCTTGCCATCATTGGAATGATAATTGCATTTTTCCTGGCTTACCTTGGACATGAAATTGTTGCTGGCATTTTTGGAACCACAACAATAGTTGGGCTTGTAACCGTTTTTGTAATCGTAAAAAAAAGACAGTATAAAGAAGTTTAAAATTTTAAATACTTCTGCCCTATTACTAATACGCATACTCCTCATTACATGATGTTCGTTAAGTTAAGTCATACATGAAAATCAGAATAACATAAAGTGATGGGATTTGGTAATTTTGAAAAGGAAATGGTTAAAGTTCAAACTATTTACAAAAAACTTATAATGTAATAAATAACCGGTGTCAGGATTTTTATTTTGATTATGAATTTTAAGAACTTGGCTATTGGTTTTTTATGCTAGGTTGTTTCATTATTGCAAAGTATTAGCAAATTTGTTAACTTTGTACTAAAAACAATAATATGGAACGCTCAATAACAATAAACTTTCCTCAATCATTAGCGTTTTCACTAAAGATGGACGACAAAGAGTTTAAAGATGAAATGAAAACAATATCTTTGGTAAAACTCTATGAACTAGGTAAAATATCCTCAGGAATGGCTGCAAAACTATTAAATATGAGCAGGATAGACTTTCTTGAATTACTTCACAAATATAATGTATCATATTTTGATAAAGGGCTGGAAGATGAACTAGAATCAGATATGAGAAATGCATAATGTAATATCCAATACTACACCAATACTTTCTTTATTAAAAATAGACAAAATTGATCTGTTAAAAGAACTTTTTGAAAGTATAATAATTCCCAAAGCGGTATTTCAGGAAATAGAAAAAGGATTAATTGATTCGGTTGGCAAATTATTAATAGAACTAACGGAAAAAGGTACTTGGCTTACTCCGAAATTAATTTCCAAGGCTAAAAAAATAGCCAATGAAGAATAAAAACATAGTATCTTTTTTAATAAAAGCTATATGCCTTATATTAAGGCTTAATGTTTTCTAAAAAACAAAATGATTAATAAAAGAACCATTTTCATAACCTCCAACGAACCCTGGTCCCCCCTCTGGTTTTCCAAACACCATTATGCAAATGAGTTGGCAAAAAAAGAGCATGAAGTTTATTTTATTAACCCTGTTGAAAAATGGAATCTAAAAAATCTGTTTTCGCTTACTGTAAAAATCAACAAAGAACCTGAAGGAGTCAATGTTGTGAATTATAAAAACAACTTTCCGGTACGGGTTTTTCCACGTCTGTTTGTTTGGTTGAATGATTTTTTGAATACATGGAAAATAAAGAGGAAAATTAAATCCAAACCTGATAATATAATTTGGTGGCAATTTGATTTTCAAAGGTTTATTTGGGTGCCTTTTTATAAAAAAAGTAAGCGGATCTATCATGTAGTGGATCCTTATATGCATAGCAGGTTCGACAGGATAATTTCCAGAAAAGCTGATTTGATAATTACGGTATCCGAAAAATATTTGCAGTTTTATAAAAAAACACAGCCAGGTAAAAAAGTAATTCATATATCACATTGTATATCTGAAGATGAAAAGATTCCAGACAAAGCAATAGTAGAAAAAAACAGAAAGGATTATGGCGAATTTGTATTTTTTGCAGGTTTAATAAGCGATGAAATAGATTATAAATTGTTAGCTTTAATAGCAGATAATGATTTTATGCTCCTTATGGCCGGTAAAGAAACTAAGCTTAATGAAGATAATCTAAAACTATGGAAAAAGTTACTTAAAAATAAAAATGTCAGATATATTGGAGTTGTTTCAGCAAAAAACCTAAAAAATATCATTGCAGCATCTTTTGCATGTATTACCCCTAAGTGTTTTAATCCAACAAAGTTTATTAATGCAGGTGGGGCTTTAAAAAATTTAATCTATTTAACTCAAAAAAAACCGGTAATCACATCAATTGACTCAGGAATTCCTGAACTTGACGAACAGGGATTATTTCAAGCTAAAAACATTGATGATTTTGTAAAATTACTTAGGAGAGCTGCTAATAATGACCTGTTTATAAACAATGATTTAATCGAAAAATATGTCAAAAACCATTATTACTCAGAAAAAATTGATGTAATATTTAATGAACTATCAAATCCTAAGCCAACTTGCGTCTGCTACCTAATTTCCCGCATAGACAAAGCCCTCGAATTTGAATGGGCAGCTCAATATCTTGACAAGGATAAAATAGCCTTGAGCTTTATTTTGCTTAATCCCGGTAAATCTAAGCTTGCAGATTTTGCAAGGGGACGACAGGGCCTGCCTGTATATGAGGTTAAATATCGCGGGAAACGGGATGTTCCAAAAACAATGGTAAAACTTTTTTATTTGTTGCGGAAATTAAAACCTGATATACTGCACACCCACTTGTATGATGCAACGATTTTGGGGCAACTTACGGGAAAACTATTTAGAATAAAAAGAAGAGTATATACCCGTCACCACTCTACTTTCAACCATGTTTACCATCCCCATGCCGTAAAGTGGGACAAACTTGTAAACAGGCTGGCAACCGATATAGTTTCTATATCAGGCAATGTAAGCAAAGTGCTTACGGAAAAAGAAAAGGCAGATAAGAATAAGGTCAAACTTATTCCTCACTGTATTGATATTGAGGCTTTTTCAAATGTCACCCCTGAAAGAACTGATAGTTTAAGAAAAAAATACAACCTTAATAAAAACTCTTTTCCGGTTATCGGGGTTATTTCCCGCTACACACACTGGAAAGGGGTGCAATATATTATCCCTGCTTTTGAAAAACTGCTGAAAGATTATCCGGATGCTTGCCTGTTGCTGGCAAATGCACGGCAGGGTGAATATGTTGAGGAAATTGATGCTCTTTTGAAAAAGCTGCCAAAAGAGAGTTTCGGGGAAATAAGGTTTGAGCCCGACCTGTTTGCTCTATACACCCTTTTTGATGTATTTGTACACACTCCTGTTGATGACCACAGCGAGGCTTTCGGGCAAATATATATTGAAGCGCTTGCTGCAAAGGTGCCCTCTGTATTTACTATATCGGGCATAGCAACCGACTTTGCGGAGCATGGTAAAAATTGCTATATTGCAAAACATAAAAATTCTGACGATATTTATACCGGTATAAAAACAATACTTGAAGACAAAATTTTCCGTGAAACCATTTTGAAAAATGGTTATGAATACGTGAGTAAAAATTATGCTTTAAAAAATAAGATTAAAAAATTGGAGGAGTTGTATTTGAAATATCAATAGAACACGATTAAACCCGTATATAAAAATTTACGAGATTCTTCGCTTCGCTCAGAATGACAAATTTTTAATTATTAAGAGAAGTGAGGGGATAGTGGCGGCGAAGCCGCCACTATCCCCTCCTCCCTCAATCACACAAAAAAGCCTGTCATTCTGAGCGTAACGAAGTGAAGCGAAGAATCTCGTAGCCACAAACATCACGTTATCTAATAACTAACGTTTAAACAATGAAATCTCCCTTAGTCTCAGTAATCATCCCGGCATACAACGCCGAAAAATACATCGAACGAACCATCCATTCTGCATTACTACAGGATTACGAAAATCTTGAAATAATCGTAATTGATGACGGCTCAACAGATAACACTGCTGATGTTGTAAAAAAACTTGCAGAAAAAGATAGAAGGCTTAAATACGTTCATCAACAAAACGGCGGTGTCTCATCAGCAAGAAACCACGGCTACAAATTTTCAAAAGGAGAATATTTAGCCTTCCTGGATGCTGATGACATCTGGCTTCCCGACAATGTATCCAAAAAGCTTGCTCACCTGCAAGACAACCCGGACGTTGGGCTTGTCCATTCCGATGCATTACTTATTGATGAAAATGATAATTCCCTAAATGAAGTTAAAAAAGGCAAAAGCGGCTGGGTCCTGGATGACCTGCTTTCATGGAACGAAACATGCATACCTGCACCCAGTAGTATTATTGTAAAGCGAGAGGTAATTGACTCTGTGGGTGGTTTTGATACTTCCCTTTCAACAGCCGCCGACCAGGAGTTCTTTTTCAGGGTTGCATCAAAATACAAAATCGGCAGAGTGGAAGAGGTAACATGGCAATACCGCATACACAGCCAAAATATGCACTCCAATATTGCACTGATGGAACATGATTGCCTTTTAAGTTACAAAAGAGCAACAGAAAACAATCTGTTTAAAAGTGCTGCCTTCCGCCGGAAATGCTATAGCAATATGTTTATTATACTTTCAGGGTCATGGTATCATGATGGGAAAAATAAAAGAAAAGCGGTTAAGTATGCTTTGAAGGCGGTTTGGGTGTATCCGGTGAATACTCTTAAGTTATTTAGAAAAATTCGCAAAACATAACAGGTGAATTTTGCTTATAATAAAATTAGATAACTAATCATGATAAAACATGTTATTGCTTTATATTTATAAAAATTATCTCATTGTAATTTAGCTTATGAAAAGATTCATTAAATCAATTTTTCACAAAGCCGGCTTTGAAATAAGAAAATTACCGGATTTTAAGTCTGATTTTTCTCCAAAAAACAATTTAATTGTTGAGTTTATTGGAGCCCCATGTATAGGTAAATCCACACACCTGGAAAGACTTGAAAAACACACAACTACTTCTTTTTATAATGGAAATACATTTGGCTTTTTTGATCCTGTTGATAAAAATTTAAAGGATTATCATTTAATCACTTTTCAGGAAAGAGTGAAGCATCTTATCGAACAAGGTTTCAAGAATTATAATTTTTTTAACAATTTGAGATACTATATTAATCAAATTAACAATGACACTAAGTATTTGTCAGTTGAAGGTTGCGTTATAACAGAAGAAGGGTTGTTTCATACATTTACCAGGGAATTTAAAGAATTAGCTAAAAATAAC
>PWZB01000158.1 GCA_003567625.1 Bacteroidales bacterium
AGTTACCATAAAAACTTCATGGTTTTTTTGTTCGGCTTTTCTTGCCAGTGTTCCGATTATATCATCAGCTTCGTAGCCTTCTGCAATCAAAGCAGGTATATTGAATCCTTCAAGCATTTTAATGATATAGGGAATAGAAGTTTCAATATCTTCGGGCATATCTTCCCTGGTGGATTTATAATCCGCAAATTCGATATGGCGTTGTGTAGGCTCCCGGCTGTCAAAAGCCACGGCAATGTGTGTGGGTTTTTCGTTTTTCAGCACATCGAGCAGGGTATTGCCAAAGCCAAATATTGCCGAAGTGTTCATGCCCTGCGAGTTTATCCTTGGATTCCGGCTGAAAGCAAAATATGCCCTGTAGATCAACGCCATTGCATCCAGCAGAAAGAGTTTTTTTTCCTGTGACATGATATGTTTTTTTGGCAAACCTACATATAATTTTGGTTCTTCTCAAATATGTTTATGCTAAAAGGTTATCAGCTCCTGTTTTGTGCATTGCAGCACCCACTTTTCATCACCTGTTTGAGCAAGGCATAACCTGAGCTTGCAAAAATCAAAACCCTGATTAACTTTTTACTAAATACTATATGATTTGAAGGGCTATTGTATGTTATTTTAAAATTTTGCTCCGTAGGAGCAACCTGTTTGTAGTAGTAAATCGGTTACAATAAATAGCGAAAGCCACGTAGTGGCGACCCTGTTTTATGGTATCAACAATTTATTTATGAAGCGAAATTTTTAAAATGATTTTTATTTTATGGCATTTAATTTGTTTATTTATTCTTAGCGGTATTCGCGCTGTAGTTATAACAGGTCGCCACTACGTGGCTATTGGGTTGTCAATAATAATTCTACTACTACAAACAGGACACTCCGGAGTTGTCTTGCAATTGTTTTTCGTTATAAACATGTCAGTACAACAAAACTTCCTTTTTTTGTATATTGCAACACCCAAAATCCTACTATTTTAAAAAGTGAACAATAGAAAATCAGCCTTTTAATAAAACAGTAATAACTTCATGCACAAAACGGGGGGGGTTAAGAATAAAAACCGCGATCAATATCTGAATCCTACAGTCAGCATAAAAGCATTCCTGGTAAAATCATTTTCCATTGGACCTGTAAATTCGGCTCTGTATGGGTAATAGTCTTCACTTTGGAAGCTTATCATATAAGCCAGGTCAATAAAATAGTGTTTTTCTCTCATGCCAAAGCCGGCTGTTATTACCGATTGTTCCGTATTGTTAACATCCGGCCGGTATGGGTTTGAATAATAAGCATAACCGGCACGCAGAATAAAAGGTTGCATTGCCGGCAGCCTTAATTCACCCCCTGCCCTGACAACATGTTGTTCCTGGAGGTCATTCCGTATTATATTGTTTTCATCACTAAACATGTAATCATCACTTCTGAGGCGGGTATTGGTATAATCAATATATTCATAATCAATATTGATCAATCCGTGCGTTCCAAATACAAAACCCATACTTCCTATGGCTTTTAGGGGTGTGTTAAGCTCATAGTCAAAGCGTCCTCTTATCGACTTGGCATTATATTTATACGTATCTCCATCTTTGTAAGTGATATCTGAGTCAACTTCCGTCCACCATTCATCTTTTAAATTAAAAAATGTGGGAGTATGTATTGCGGCCCCAAGCCGTATCATATCTGTAATGCGGTAAATGGCTCCAAGCTTGAAATTTAAACCCGTTCCTGATGTTTTGAGGTTATATTTATATGAAAATGAATTTAAATATGGTATTGTATCTCTAAAGTCTGTTTCAGTGTGAGTGGTAACTTCTTCATATCTTACATAAGGGATCCCAAAAGTTGCGCCGATATAAAGCCGGTCGTTGTAATTTGCACCCATAGACAATAAAAACTCCCTGACAGAACCTTTGATGTTTGATTCCTGTCTTGTAAGCAATCCTCCTGTAGATGGGTCTATTTCCCAAAGTGGTTTATCGTTTATTGTATCATAAACGTAAATAAGGTCGGTTTCATAGGCAAGTTTTGTTGTAAAGGGGTCGAAATTTGCTGAAGTTCCTTCATCGATTGCTTGATCCAGCCAGTCGGTCAAAAGGGAATTGTCGGGGTTAACGCCTTCGGTAAAGCGTCGGAAATTGAAGTTATTGTGCCGGTTAATGCCTATACCGAAGTTAATATTGCGCCACCCGGGAGTATCTGAGGCTTCTGAAGTCGAAAAAGAAAATATTCCCCCTAAGTTATGAATATTGAAATTGTATTGGTGGTCTTCATTATGAGTATTGTAATAATTTGAACCGACTTCATTATAATAGAGCGATGGGGTGAAGGATATTTCCGAACTACGGTAAACCCCGATACCGGCGGGGTTAATGCTCAGCGATGAAAAATCACCACCCAGCGCCCCGAACGAACCTCCCATACTCATAAACCGGGCTGTACCCCCCGGGGTAATATAAGAATACCTTAAAGCATCCGTAATGTTTTGTGAATAAGTATTAATGGCTGTTATTGAAAATATCAAAGCCAATATGATCATGCATGTTTTTTTCATATATCTGTTTTTTGAGGTTACTTTTTGTTTTTGCTTTTCTATCATTTAGAATATAAACATCAACAATAAATTATTATTTGATTTTAATAATGTTTTGTTATATTTATTAATATTAAACAAAGCTTCCCGTGTTATAGTTTGTTTGAGTTCAACATTTTTTAACACGGGATGCTTTATTTTTATTGTTGGTAAAAAATTACTGTTATTTTTTATCTGTTTCTGCTGCTGCTTCCGCCGCTACTACTTCTGCTGCCACCTGAGCTTCTGCCTGATGATCTTGAAGTTCCTGAACCACGGCTGGAGCTTCTGGAAGGTGAAACTCCGGAGCCTCTGCTGCTGCTTCTGCTGGGGCTTACAGACCTGCTGGGCGTACTCCTTGTTTGCGGACGGGCGCTTGGTGTGCTCCTGGTTTGTGGTCTTGTTTGGGGGCGTGCGCTTGGAGTACTCCTTTGCTGAGAAGGCGGTGTAACATTTTGAGGCCGCCTTTCGGAACTTTGAGGAGCAGCTTGCTGTCTCTGGCTTTCACGTTGCCGATCATCTGTCCTTGTTGTTGTTGGTGTCCTGCTGCTTTGCGGACGTGAATATTCCTGGGTGGACCTGGGCTGTTTATAGCTTGGTGATGTATAAGTCCTTTGGCTCCTTTGCTCAGGACTTGCCCCTGGTTGCCTTTCACCTGACGGGGCTTTTTGATCAGGTCGTGCATAGCGGCGCTCACCTTCTTCACGGGCTGTTCTTTCAGGAGCAGAATATTCGGGCGTTCTGCTTTTCTCTTGTGGTGATGCTTCACTAAACTCACGTTTATGCTGATCCTGAACTTCTTTCCTTTCCTTGGCTTGTTCGCGACTTTCGCCTAATTCAGAAAATTCAGCTGCTCTGCTATCGACATCAAGACTTTCTCGCGACACACCTTTTTGAGCTAAGGCTTCTTCGCTTCTTCTGAGGCTTTCAATGCGCTCTTCGTAAGAGGTTTGCCTGCCGGTTATACCCCTTTCGATAGTTTCTTCACCCCTTCTGATGTTTTCAATACGATCCTCATATGAGGCTAGCCTTCCGGTAACGCCTCTTTCCGCACCATGTGCGTAAGACCTGCCTGAAGGGTCGGCTGTGGTGCCGCCTCCTGTACCACGAGGCCCGTAATAATAATCAGTATATGTGGGATAGTGCCACCCATAAGAATACCATGAAGGGTGCTGGTACCATCCGTAATAATACCATGGCGAATATGGGTAATAGTAATAGGGGCGATGCCACCAATAGCCCATTCCCCAGTAATAGCCATAATACCACTGGGTCCTCCACCACGGGTAGTAATAATACCTACCTGTATAGTGCCATGGATGCCAGTAAAACCTCATATCGTACCTGTGGAAAGGTGAAGAATACAAATAATCAAAATTGGGGCCGTAATAATGATGTTCAATATAAACACCTTCTGCTACTTCGTAATGGGTTTCGGCTTCTTCCTCATAATACTCTTCTTCAGGTTCTTCCTGCTCATTGTTCTTGTACGGCTGATTATTATAATCGCTATATGCCTTATCAGCCGGTAATTCAACGGCCCTGGCTTCCTTGCGTATATCTGCATCAGCATATGTATCAGAGACCCTTGGCGTGTAATAAATATCATCATGTGTGCCTGTAAGGTCATAGGTTGAAGAACATGCTGAAAGCAATAAACCTGTAAATGTTGCTAATATTAATTTTGTTAAAGTTTTCATAACTTGGTCCTCCCTGGTATTTTAATACGGTTTTTATTGCGGTATATTTTATTTTTTTTTCTTTTTTGTTCGATTCCTATATTTTAATTATTAAACATCTATTTTTTTGATCATATTTTTTTAAATTTGCCCGTTATATCTATTATAAAAAGCAACAAATATCATACCATAATCCCTATGGCAAAAGACTTTTTTACAAGAGAGGAGAATTATTCCAGGTGGTATAACGATATAGTCCTGAAAGCCGGTCTGGCAGAGACTTCGGCAGTAAGAGGATGCATGGTGATAAAACCATATGGTTATGCTATTTGGGAAAAAATGCAGTCGGCCTTGGACAAAATGTTTAAAGATACGGGACATTCCAATGCTTACTTTCCAATTTTCATACCAAAATCGTTTTTAAACAAGGAGGCGGATCATGTTGAAGGTTTTGCCAAGGAGTGTGCGGTAGTAACGCATTACCGGTTAAAAAACGATCCTTCGGGCAAGGGTATTATAGTTGATGAAGATGCTCGTCTTGAGGAGGAGTTAATTATACGTCCTACGTCGGAAACCATCATTTGGGATACATATCGCAAATGGGTGCAATCATACCGTGATCTTCCCATCCTGGTAAATCAGTGGGCTAATGTTGTCAGGTGGGAGATGCGTACGCGTATGTTTTTACGCACGACAGAGTTTTTGTGGCAGGAGGGCCATACTGCACATGCAACAAAGGAAGAAGCTGTGGAAGAGACTCTCAGAATGCTTGATGTTTATACTGAGTTTGCCGAAAAACATATGGCAATTCCCGTAATCAAAGGGTTGAAATCGGAAAACGAACGGTTCGCGGGAGCCGTTGACACATATTGTATAGAAGCTCTTATGCAAGATGGTAAAGCTTTACAGGCCGGGACTTCGCACTTTTTGGGGCAAAACTTTGCAAAAGCCTTCGATGTTAAATTCAGCAACAAGGCCGGAAGTATGGAATATGTCTGGGCAACATCATGGGGCGTGTCAACAAGGCTGGTAGGAGCACTAATTATGGCCCACTCGGATGACAACGGATTGGTCCTGCCGCCAAAACTCGCACCCATACAAGTAGTTATAGTGCCGATATACAAAAGCAGTGAAGAGTATCAAAAGGTTTGTGAAAAAGCATATGAAATAAAAAATATGCTTGATGCAAAAAACATTTCAGTAAAGGTTGATGACCGAGATACGCATAAACCCGGATGGAAATTTAATGAATATGAGTTTAAAGGGGTGCCAATCAGGATAGCTATCGGTATGCGTGATTTGGAAAACAAAACCGTTGAAATTGCCAGGCGCGATACTTTGGAAAAAGCATCATATCAGCAAGCCGATATAGCAAACAAAATCGAACATCTTCTGGAAGCCATTCAAGATAATCTGTTCCGCAAAGCTTTGGCTTTCAGGGAAGATAATACCATAAAAGTTGACAAATGGGAAGATTTTAAGAGTGTTCTTGATAGCCGGGGAGGGTTTATTA
Source organism: Bacteroidales bacterium (assembly GCA_003567625.1). Lineage (GTDB taxonomy): Bacteria > Bacteroidota > Bacteroidia > Bacteroidales > UBA7960 > PUKZ01. The sequence continues at coordinate 5,750 of PWZB01000158.1, forward strand.
TGGCTCACTGGGATGGTACTGCCGAAACAGAAGAGAAAATAAAAGAAGAAACCAAAGCCACCATCAGATGCATCCCGTTTGAAAATAAAAATAGTGAAAAGGGAAAATGCATATATTCAGGTGAACCTTCAAACCAAAGAGTGATTTTTGCCAGGGCATATTAATGTTTTTACTTGAAATTTCATTATTATCTTTGTACTAAATTTATCAGTTTATCACGATGAAAAAGATCCTATTGCTGTCATTAGCATTGATTTTTGCCAGTTTTATATCTTATTCGCAAACACCCGGGGGGAAAGTTAAGGTTGTCCAGGACGAAAGGATTGAATGGTTGATCAAACAACATAAGCAAATTAATGAAAGTCAAAAAGGGGTGCCGGGATTCAGGGTTCAGATTTATTCTGACTCGGGCAGTCGTTCCAGGCTCCGAACAGAAAAAGAGAAAGCGGAATTTGAAAAAAAATATCCCGAAACGGGCTCATACCTTATTTATGAAGAACCCTATTTTAAGATCAGGGTTGGAAATTTCCGCACCCGGCTCGATGCCAGAAGGTTTTTGGAAAAAATATCCTCCCAATATGAGTATGCCTTTATTGTTCCTGATGATATTGAATATCCTGACTTTGAGTAGTCTGTTTGATAAGTTGAATTTAGAATTTTGAAATTAGAAATCTATTAAATTCTTTTCAATGACGGGATAAACATCATCTGTTTCTGCTTCTATTTGGATTGTATGATGCAAGGCAGATATAACCTTTGTAAAATATTGAGGGTTGTCAATTTCTTTACCGGCTTTTAGCCTGTCGCTAATATATTTTTTAATGACTTGATAGCCGCCAATCTGATAGTTCCACAGCTCAGGCGAAACATTGTCAAAATATTTGTTATTGTTGATATAAACACGTTGTTTTTTTCATCATAAATAACTTTTTCAATACGGTTGTTGGTGCCTTCACCGTGAAACTTCGACACGGGAGCTTCAAGCATATTGCTTTCCATCAAATGCAAATCAACAAGCTGTTTTCCGAAACTCGCCATTTTTTTGAATACCTTATAATCAGCGGTAAATGGCACTCTCGGAAAGTCAATTTTTAAAAACTCCGCATATTTCAAACGATAGATATTGCTGAAAAAGATACCGTATCACTAGTGTCCGATTAAAATTATTAAAAATGTTTGTTTTCCTTTAATAACAGTCATTACAAAAGGTATTATAAAAAATTGATTAGAAACTAAAATTAATTATAGCCACTAAGAATCAAAGGCTCTAAGATTCACAAAGATTTGAATTTCTGCACGTTACTCTTCGTGTTTCTTTGTGTTTTTGTGACTTTGTGGCTAAATTAATTTTAATCGGACACTAGTGATACCGTATATGTAATAAAATATTTCTTCGGGTATGAGTCTTTTTTTGTAAGTTTTATTCAGCTTTTCATAAAGGGCTTTATCAATATTCGGCTTTTTGTCCTTGCTGTCATATTTGGTTTCGGGTTGAAAAACCATCATTGACTGGTAGTAGGATTTTTTGGTGATTTTTTCTTTGTATAAGTATAATGGAAATAAATAACCGCTACCATATCTGCCTGCACTACCGGTCGCATCACCTTTATTTATGGTTCTTTGGATGTTATTTAAGTATTCTTTAAGCATTGTAGAATTTTTGAGGCTGCAATTTACTAACTAAATATTAACAATGACAGTATTCAGCCTTCTGAATCCTTATCGTTTTTGTTGCTTTTCTTCATTCTCATTTTTTCTTCAACATTGAAAAGGTCGGAAAGTCTGGCATTAAGAAGTCCAATATTGAATTTTTGAAAATTGGAATTTATTTACTCACATAATTTATTATTTAATTGGTGTTCGTGATCTCACAATGTTACTCCCTTCGGTCGTGGTCTCCCGTTGGTCGGCATGCTCGGTAGAGTTTTGATTATTGTTCACATCTTTCGGGCTCGCCTTCATCGTCTGTTTTTTCCCCAAACCAGACCGTGACATATTCTTTATAAATGCCTATACCGATAGCGTTCCATTCGATATTACTGAATATTCCCGCATTAATAATTATGTTGTTGTGTGCCGGGCTTTGTTTCCAGCTATCCAGTGATTCACTTGCCATGGAAATTTCACCCGTAACGGGCGACATATAGAAAACTATTTCATAACCATATCCTTTATAATTGCTGATCTCTCGCGGCTTGTTCCACATACATTCTGCATTGGCATGATCGTAAGTGTAGCAACAAGGCTCCCAGTCGCCTTTTGCCGACCAGCTATGCATATTGCACAAATCTTCATAATGCGGATTATTGTAATAAAGATCGGCAGCATGTGTTTTTGCTACTTTTGTCAGATTCAAGCTTAAAGGGATCGGGCTTAAACCCCGACTGTCGCGATATTCATTGATCAGGCGGTGCAGTTTGGCTTCTTCACGGGTAATGCAGACTTCATCAAATTCAATTTGAATGAAAGTGGGGCCTCCCCCGATTACAGGGAAAAAAAACAAAAGCAAAAATTTTGCTGAAAATAAACGAATAAATCTCATTTGCATCTCTTCTTTGTATTATTGTTAAAACCCAAAGGAACACTAAACAAATTTAGGTATTTTTTAAAAGTAAACGTAATCTATTATAAATATTTTTGTTTTGGGAAGGATATCTCATCAATGATAAAATATTTTAATTTTGCATTTTAATAATTGATAAAAGCATTTTTTAATGAAATCTTTAAAGAGAACAAGGGTTTCGGAGTTGTTAAAGGGAGACAGCAGTCATTTGCTGGGCAAGCAGGTGAATGTAAAGGGGTGGGTACGTACACGCAGGGGCAATAAAAATGTTGCATTCATTGCTTTGAATGATGGTTCGGTAATCCATAGTATACAGGTTGTTGTTGACGTTGCTTCTTTTAACAATAATGAGTTATTAAAGAAGGTCACAACGGGGGCTTGTATTTCGGTTACCGGGGTTTTGGTTGAATCGGTCGGCAAGGGTCAATTGTACGAGATTCAGGCCCGTGAAATTGAGTTGTACGGTGATGCTGATCCTGGCAGGTATCCTTTACAGAAAAAAGGTCATTCCTTTGAGTTTCTTCGCGAAATAGCTCATTTACGTCCCCGAACAAATACTTTTGGAGCGATATTAAGGATAAGGCATGCATTATCTTTCGCTATTCATAAGTATTTTAATGATAACGGGTTTTTTTATCTTCATACGCCGATCATTACGGGCAGCGATTGTGAAGGTGCAGGGGCTATGTTCAGGGTCACTACATTAAGTTTTGATGATGTTCCGCGTAAAGAAGACGGTTCAATTGACTTTTCAAGAGATTTTTTCGGTAAAGAAACCAATCTTACCGTATCAGGACAGCTGGAAGCGGAGTTGGGTGCAATGGCGCTTTCAAATGTATATACTTTCGGTCCTACTTTCAGGGCCGAAAACTCCAACACCCCAAGGCATCTTTCTGAATTCTGGATGATAGAACCTGAGATGGCTTTCTGCGATATAGATGATAATATGAATTTAGCCGAAGATTTTCTTAAATACCTGGTTAAATACATAATGGATAATTGTGAGGATGATTTGGAGTTTTTGCAAAAGATGTATGATAACGATCTTCTGAAAAGGCTTGATTTTGTTTTGAAAAACGAGTTTGAACGGATTACATATACCGAAGCAATAGAGATATTAGAAGCTTCCGGCAGGGAGTTTGAGTTCCCTGTTTCGTGGGGTGTTGATTTGCAGTCGGAGCATGAACGTTATCTTGTGGAGCAACACTTCAAAAAGCCGGTCATTTTAACTGATTATCCAAAAGATATCAAGGCTTTTTATATGAAGCTAAATGATGACGGTAAAACGGTCAGGGCGCTTGATGTGCTTTTTCCGAAGATTGGTGAGATAATTGGCGGTTCGCAGCGCGAGGAACGCTATGATAAACTTTCTCAGCGAATAAAAGAGATGAAGATAAATTCCGGTGATGTTTGGTGGTATCTTGAGACAAGGAAGTTTGGTACGGCTCCTCACAGCGGTTTCGGCCTTGGATTTGAAAGGTTGATGTTGTTTATTACAGGTATGGATAATATACGAGACGTTATTCCTTTCCCCAGGACGCCAATGAATGCTGAATTTTAGCAGGGACCAATGTATGGTGGAAAATGTTATTTTCTTAATGTCATACTTTTGCTATAAGTAATTTAAGTTTTTATAAAAAGATATTATAAAAATTCATAATTTGGCAAATGAAAAAGAGTAGAAACGTTTTGATTTGGGTACTTATTTTTAATTTTCAACACTGATGCTAAAACAGAGATTACAGCAAAAGCTTCTTCAGAAGTTATCACCGCAGCAGATCCAGCTTATGAAATTGTTGCAGCTGCCTGCTGTGATGCTTGAACAACGTGTAAAACAGGAGATCGAGGAAAATCCTGCATTGGAAGAAGGCTCTGAAGAAGCTGATGATCAGGAAAGAGAAAGCGACGACATTGAATTTGAAGATGTTGACAAAGATGAAGATATTGACATAGACGATAATGAAGATAGGCAGGATAATGAATTTGATATATCAGATTATTTAGGCGATGACGATATCCCATATTATAAGCTCACCTCCCGTAATACTTCTGCTGATGATGAAAGAAAAGACATTCCTTATGTTTCGGGTATGAGCTTCCAGGATTTTTTGTTTTCACAGCTGGGATTAAGAAAACTTAATGATAAAGAGTATCTTATTGCATCACATATAATCGGCAATATTGATGATGCAGGTTATCTGCAACGCGATGTCCGTGCATTGATAGATGACCTGGCGTTTACTCATAATGTAGAAACCGATTATAAAGAAGTTTTGAGTATTTTGCGCCTGATACATGAATTTGACCCGCCGGGAGTTGGAGCCAGGGATCTCCGGGAATGCCTGCTTTTGCAAATAGAACGAAAATCATTAAATACAGAAGCCCTGGAAAATGCAAAAAAACTTCTTGAAAAGAATTTTAAGGATCTGACAAAAAAACATTACGATAAAATAAAAAAGAAGCATGGGCTTTCAGATAATGAACTTAAGCAAGCCATTGATGAAATATTAAAACTGAACCCGAAGCCCGGTAATTCAATTACCGAAACGGGCAAAAATGTCCACTATATAGTTCCCGACTTTATTGTAAACATCAATAATGGGGAGCTTGAGCTGACCCTGAATTCGAGGAATGCCCCGGAACTGAAGATCAACCCCACTTATGCCGATATGCTGGAAGGGATGGCACATGTCAAAGATAAAACCAACTCACGTCAGAAAGAAGCAATGATGTTTGTAAAACAGAAACTTGACAGTGCAAAAATGTTTATTGATGCTATAAAGCAAAGGCAGAACACTTTGATAGTTACCATGCAGGCAATACTGGACTATCAGCGTGATTATTTCCTGTCAGGCGATGAAACCCTTCTTAAACCCATGATACTGAAAGATATTGCCGACATTGTAAAACTCGACATATCTACCATTTCAAGGGTAGCCAACAGCAAATATGTTCAAACGCCCTTCGGCACCTTTCTGTTGAAAACATTCTTTTCAGAGTCGTTGCAAAAAGACAGCGGCGAGGAAGTTTCAACACGTGAGGTAAAAAAAATACTTCAGGATTGCATAGATAGTGAAGAAAAAAAGAAACCCCTCACTGATGAGGAGCTTGCTGAAATCCTGCGCAATAAAGGTTACAATATCGCAAGGCGCACCGTGGCAAAATACCGTGAACAGCTAAATATTTCCGTAGCGAGACTGCGTAAAGAACTGGTGTGATTTGTTGATTAATGTCTGAAAATATGGAAAAAATGGAAACCCGTGTAGCAAAAGTCGTTTCAGCAGTTTTTAATCCTCTTATTATTCCTACACTTGGAGTTTTGATCCTTTTTAATATGGACACGTTTTTAGCGGATGTTCTGCCGTCGAGGGTTAAAAACCTTGTTATGCTTATAGTATTTATAAATACTGCAATTTTACCATTAATGGCTATCTTTTTTATGAAAAAAGCACGTTTTGTAAATAACATAATGCTCGATAACCGTAAAGAACGGCTTATACCTATGATAATAGGAGCTTTTTTTTATTTTTTTACTTATTATATGCTCAAACAGTCAAACCTGCCTTCAATTATACATTTTTATTTTCTGGGAGCTACTTTGCTGGTAATAATAAGCTTGTTTATTACCATGAAGTGGAAAATAAGCCTTCACATGGTATCTATGGGAGGATTAACCGGGCTTTTGCTGGCAACAACCTTTTTGCTCAGAATAAATCTTCCTTTCTTAATTATGTTTGTTATATTGACATCAGGCCTGGTAGGCAGCAGCCGCTTAAAACTTAATTTACATTCTCTTGGACAGGTTTTTGCCGGTTATATCCTGGGCATTTCCGTAATATTGATACTTTTTTTTATTTTCAACAGCTATTAATTAATAGTAAAGGAAACTCCCAGGCTAACAGGGCGCATATCCGCCGCGGTATTATCCTTGAAAATACCTGTTAACGGGTAATAAGCGGTAATATTAATGAAGCTATATCCAATCCGGGCAAGAATGCCATATCGCCAGTTTTCGATATTGCCTAAATTATGCTCTTTAAATTTTACTTCACGAGTATATTCATTATTATAGCTATAATCACCTCTGTATTTTGTGTGTGCCTGGATCATATACCCGAATTTTGCTCCTATTGCTATACGGAAGGTGTGAGGAATTTCTTTTGAAGGCCTGGTGCGATACCTGAACTCTAAAGGAATATCTATGTAATTGATGCTTATTTTATTATTGTTATAATCTTCATCAATTTTTTCGAAATCAAAACCATCAATGTCGCGGCAATATTTGTACCAGTGGTCACTATACATATTGTGAGTGGTAAAACTCAATCCTGTTGCAATACCAAAATTGCTGTATCCCAGGGGGAAATCCTGAAAGAGCGCAACATTAATCCCACGGTTTAATATTATTAAATCCATGTCATCAGGCACGTCTTGCCATAAATCTATGAATATGTCAAAGATTAACCTGTCCTGGGGGCGCATTTTTATCTTGTCCTCATCAGCAAATAAACTGTTTGTAATGAGGAAAAACCCGGCTATAAAGAAGATAAATATTTTTTTCATTTCGGTTTATTTTAATTAATAACAAAATATTGAGAAGCAAAGTTAGAAAAAAATAACTAACAATACAATTTCTATAAAAATCATGTTTTGTTCTTCAAACAAAAAAACAAGGATATTGTTTGATGGAACAATACCCTTGTTTTAACATAATACCTAAAATTCTAAAATAAACTATGAAAAATCACTGCCGAGCGGAGCGAGACAACGAATACAATATAATTAAACACTCTGTGAGTAAATTCCAAAACACAAATGACAACCGAACGAAGTAAGCTCGTTTTTTTGTTATTTGTTAAATTTTAATTTAGAAATTTAAGTAATAATAAGAATAATAATTTAAACTAAAACGGAAGATCGTCTTCGGTTTCAGGTGACTGTGAATCGTCTTCGGGAATATTTTCGTCCGAAGGAGGCGGCGACTGGCCTTTTGAAGCATCAGAAGATTTGCTGCCTAACATGACCATGTTATCACCATAAACTTCCGTAGTGTATTTTTTAACTCCTTCCTTATCTTCCCATTGCCTCGTTCTTAAACGTCCTTCAATGTAAATTCTGTCACCTTTTTTAAGATATGTTTCGGCAATCTCAGCTAAGCCACGCCATAAAACAATTCTGTGCCATTCCGTTCTTTCCTGCTTTTCGCCATTTTTGTCTTTGTACGTTTCGTTTGTGGCTATATTGAAATTAGCCACTTTCACACCACTTTCCAACGCCCGCACTTCAGGGTCGGTCCCTAAATTACCAATTAAAATAACTTTGTTAATTCCTGCCATAATTTATAATTTTTAATGGTTAATAATTAAATGGGTTTGATTAAAAAACGGAGTAAAAGTAAATTAATATGAATAGAATGTCAAGGAATTTCAGGTAAATTTTTTTGTTATTGATGTTTACTTTTGCTTTTATTAAAATAAGCAGACCAATACATATTGATAACAAACATTTTTCAATGTAGCTGTTAATGCAACATAACCAAGGATAATCCTGTTTTTATATATTTGATGATAAAATAATTTAATTTGTTTTTTCATAATTAATAAAAAGAATTATCTTTGCCATCCGGCTTCAAAGAAAAGTTGTTAAAATTAAAATATAAACCTAAAAGTATTAAATTATGACAAAAGCAGAAGTTATTGCGGAAATTGCAAATAAGACAGGTTTGGAAAAAGTTGATGTGCTTAAAACTGTTGAAGCTTTTATGAGCACAATAAAGGGATCGCTTACTAAAGGTGAGAATGTATACCTGAGAGGTTTTGGAAGCTTTATTATCAAAGAAAGAGCTGAGAAAACCGGCAGAAACATCTCCAAAAACACAACCATTATCATTCCGGCTCATTTTATTCCGGCTTTTAAGCCTGCCAAGGATTTTGTAAACGAAGTAAAAGAGTCTGTTAAGAAATCCTCATAGTATAAATAAAGGATAAATAGTAATTTATAAGTTTAAATAAATATTATGCCAAGCGGAAAGAAAAGAAAAAGACATAAAATGGCTACACACAAAAGGAAAAAGCGCCTTAGAAAGAACAGGCACAAGAAAAAATAATCCTTTTGTGGTACATAACAATTAAAAAAAATAAAAGAATTATATAATATCAGGATTATGTTATAATATTTTTTTACAAATATCATTACATCTTAAATTTCCTTCCATTTTTTACCAGTTTAGTTAATTATCCGCTTAGCATATAATTTTTTATATTGTGAATAAAGAATTGATAATAAGTTCCGATTCGGCGGAGGTTGTTATAGCTCTTCTTGAAGACAAGCAACTTGTTGAGCTTCATAAAGATAAAAAGAACAACAACTATTCCGTTGGTGATATTTACCTGGGAAGCGTAAAGAAGATTATTTCAGGGTTGAATGCTGCTTTTGTTGATGTGGGTTACGAAAGGGATGCTTTTCTTCATTACCTGGATTTGGGCAGCCAGGTTAACTCACTCAACAAATATACCAGGCTGGCTATGGGAGGAAGGACCAAAGCTTTGCCAATGGAAAATTTTATTGCAGAGGCGGATATTGAAAAAACAGGCAAAATAACCGATGTATTATCAGTAAATCAACCCGTTTTAATTCAAATTGCCAAAGAACCTATTTCCACAAAAGGGCCGCGTATAACCAGCGAACTTTCTTTAGCCGGCCGTTACCTGGTTTTGATTCCCTTCTCCAACCGCGTTTCCGTATCACAAAAAATTAAAAACCCGGAGGAGAAAACCCGGCTCAGAAGGTTGGTGCAAAGTATCAGACCGAAAAACTTCGGAATAATAATCCGTACCGTTGCCGAAGGTAAAATGGTCGCTGACCTGGATTTTGACCTGAAAGAACTTGTGGCAAAATGGTATCGTATCGTTGAAAAACTTTATGGTGCTAAACCGCCAAAAATGATACTTGGCGAGATGAACCGTAGTTCTGCCATTATCCGCGACATATTCAACGAATCTTTTAACAACGTGCATGTTGATTGCCCCGTTTTGTATGAAGAAATAAAAGATTATGTGAAAACAATAATACCCGGCAAAACCGATATAGTTAAGCTTTATAAAAGCAAAACACCTATATTTGAGTACTTTGGCGTAGATAAACAGATCAAAGGTTCCTTTGGAAAAATAGTATCGGTAAAAAGTGGTGCATATTTAATTATAGAGCATACAGAAGCATTACACGTGATTGATGTAAACAGCGGCCATAGAATAAAATCGGAAAACAACCAGGAAACCAATGCTCTTGAGGTAAACCTTGAAGCCGCCAAAGAAATTGCAAGGCAACTTAGATTGCGTGATATGGGAGGTATTATTGTTGTTGATTTTATTGATATGAACTACCCTCAAAATAAACGCATGCTTTTCGGGAAAATGAAAGAAGAAATGAAAAAGGACAGGGCTAAACATAATATCCTGCCACCAAGTAAATTTGGCCTTGTTCAGATTACACGACAAAGAGTACGTACCGAAACTATTGTGGAAATTCTTGAAAAATGCCCTGCCTGCGGTGGATCAGGTGAAATTAAACCTAGTATTATCCTGATTGATGAAATTGAAAATAATCTTAGATATCTTATTAATGAACAAAATGAAAAAAACCTGACTATAAAAGTACATCCGTATGTGTACGCATATCTAACAAAAGGGGTGTTTTCAGCCAGGTGGAAATGGATGTTTAAATATAAAAAATGGATTAAAATAAAGCCCTCAATATCATATCATTTTCTCGAATATAAATTTTTTAACAAACAAAATGATGAGATCAAGCTATAATATCTTTTATAAAAAAAATCAACCCTGCTAAGCAAAATTGATTAGATAAAACAGCAACCTTCTATAAAAAAGCAATGCAATTAATTGATACTCATGCACACCTTTATCTGAAACAATTTGACAGCGAGCGTTCTTTTATTTTAAAACGGGCTGTTGATGCCGGAGTAAGCCGTGTTTTGTTACCCAATATTGATGAAAATACCATAAAGCCTATGCTGCAGGTGTGTGCTGAATTTCCGGATAATTGTTGCCCCATGATGGCAATACACCCGACATCAATAAAGAAAGAATATCATAAACAGCTTCATGTTGTTGAAGAACAGTTGAAGAAACAGAATTTTTGCGCTGTCGGTGAAACCGGAATAGACCTTTACCGGGATAAAACATTTTCCAAAGAACAAAGCATCGCTTTTGAAAAACATATAGAAATGGCTTATCAATATGATCTGCCACTGGTAATTCACTCACGAAACAGCCTTGATGAAATATTTAAAATCTTGCAAAACAATAATAATCAACGATTGCGTGGCGTTTTTCACTGTTTCCCGGGTGATGTTGAACAAGCTTACAGGGTAATTGAACTTGGATTTATGATCGGGATAGGAGGGGTAGTTACATATAAAAACAGTACAATGGTAAAAGTCGCTCAAGAGATTGACCTGGAGCATATATTGCTTGAAACCGATGCTCCTTACCTGGCACCGGTTCCTGAAAGAGGTAAGCGTAATGAATGCAGCTACCTGATTTATGTGGCTGAAAAAATCGCCGACATAAAAAAAACTGATATAAAAACAGTAGCATCAATAACATCAAAAAATGCACTTGATCTTTTTAAGATATCATAATGAGATGATCTGTGAAACTCTATGGCCGGAGCGTTGCGCTATAAGGAAGGGTGATTATAACCAGTGTCTGTCCATAAAGTCGAACATTTATCTATAATTGAATAATGAAATGACAAAAATCAACCGAGTGTGCCGACCAACGGGAGACCACGACCGAAGGGAATAACATTACGAGCTCGTGAACACCTAATAAATTATATAATACGTGAACAAATTACAAATCTCTGTCTCGCTGCGCTCGGCAGATTTTTGTAATTTGTTATTTGGTGCTTTTTTAAAATTAAGTTAGACTTTATTGACAGACTTTAATCAGTGACGGGTGATGAGTAACAAGTAACAAGCGGAAAAGGAGAAGAGTGCAGGGAAGTGAACATGAAACCGGTTTTTGCCCATTACAAAAAACAAAAATAGTTATGAAATTTAAAATAGGAGACAGGTTTAACTTTTTGGATGAGAAAGGTGGGGGTATTGTGACTAAGATCACAGATGATAACGTCGTCTATGTTGAAATTGAAGATGAGTTTGAGGTTCCCGTTGCCGCTTCAAATCTTATCCTTACCTCAACGGAAGAGGGTTATAGTGCCCGGGAGGATGACCTTGACAATCATAATGAAGTAAAAAAGAGTTATCAAACCGGTGAAAACATTACTCCTTTGAAAACAGATGAAAAAGACTTACATGAGGAAGGAATATATTTTGCAATAATTCCTGAAGACCAGGAAAAACCTTTGGCAGGGAATTTGATGTTATACCTTGCGAATCAAACCGATTACCAGATTTTATTCAGTTTGTTTACAAATGAATCGGGTACTTTTTACGGATTTGATTTCGGATATTTGGAACCCCGTTCCAAAATTTATCTTGATTCTATTAGCAGAACAAAAATAGAACTTTGGGTAAATGCTTTGGTGCAGGTGGTTTTCTTTAAAGAAGGTAAAACGACCATACTCCGGCCATTAAGCCGACTGATTGATTTTAAGCCGGTTAAAACTTATAAGGAAGATGCGTTTCGATATTACAATATGCTTGAAAACAAAGCGATAATGATAAAATTGGGGCTGACGAAAAATCAGACTTCCACCCCCTATGTATCAAAAGAAGTATCGGATGATAATCTAAGCTTGTTAAAAGAAAAACTTATTTCGGAACATAAATTTAAAACCGGCAAGCCGGGAAAAGAGAGAGCTTTTCTTGATAAACACAATATAGGTGAAAAGGTTGCGGAGGTTGATCTGCACATACATAAGCTTGTGGATGATTTTACAAACCTTGAAAACAAGGATTTAATAAATATTCAGATTGAATATTTCAAAAAGTGTCTTGAGCAGGCTGTAAAGGATAAATATCGTAAATTAATATTCATACACGGAATAGGGGATGGTGTATTAAAAAACGAGATTTTGAAACACCTGAAAAAAACCGATGGGGTCCAATACTATGATGCACCATACAACCGTTATGGATTTGGAGCTACAGAAGTGAGGTTTTACAGGAATAAATGAAAGAAGCAAGCCGACCTGTCGCTGCATTTAAAGTCATGCAGAGGAAAGTCCGGGCAACGTAGAGCATCATACTTCCTAACGGGAAGCAGGCTTGCTCTCTAGAGGGCAGGCCGAGAGAAAGTGCCACAGAAAATAACCGTCCCGGCATCTGTCCGGGATAAGGGTGAAAACGTGAGGTAAGAGCTCACGACTTTTGCGGGCGACCGTAAAAGGGGGTAAACCTTATGAGTTGAAAGGTCAAATATACCGGGGGCATGAGTGTGGCTCGCACAAACCCGGAGGGTAGACCGTTAGAGGCAGGGTGTGAACCCTGCCCAAGATAAATGACAGGATAGAACAAAACCCGGCTTACTGGCTTGCTTCTTTTTTAATTATGTAAAATAATTGTTGAAAAATACCTGGTATTGTTAATAAATTATTGACAGCCCCAACATTTTATTATTAGTAAATTAGCAATCAATTACCCTTCATAAATATATTATGAGAATAACTGCCATTATATTATTAATTATTTTTAGCATAACCGTAGCTAAAAGCCAAAAAACTTCAATTTATGATCAGCCGGAAGCTGACTACAGATCAGCACTTGAACTTTTCAATAAAGAAAAGTTTGGCGCTGCACAAAATCAATTCAGGAAAATTATTGACCAAATTGAAGACCCTAACTCGGAAATTAAAATCAATGCACAATATTATAAAGCTATTTGTGCGCTGGAACTTTTTCATCCCGACTCTGAAGTTTTACTTTCATCATTTATTGATCAACACCCGCTCCATCCAAAACAATCCATTGCCAGTTTCCAGATGGGAAACCTTCAGTACCGTAACAGGAAGTATGAAGACGCCCTGGCATGGTATGAAAAAGTGGATATGTTTGACCTCGACATGCAACAAAAAGAAGAATATACATTTAAAAGAGGTTATTCATTTTTTACCCTTGAGGATTATGAAAATGCCAAACGATTGTTGTTTGACATAAGAAACCCCGGCAGTGTCTATTATGCACCCGCATTGTATTATTACGGGCATATTGCATATATGGAGCAAAATTATGAAACGGCTTTCAGATCATTTAAAAAATTGGTGGATGATTCCAATTTTGGCCCGATTGTACCATATTACATTACACATATATATTATTTACAGGGAAGGTACAACGAGTTGCTTGAATATGCTCCTCCTTTGCTGGAAGAAGCGTCAACGCGCAGGGCTTCGGAAATAGCCAGGTTGATAGGCGATGCCTACTATTCTAAAAAACAGTATGTTGAAGCAATACCTTACCTTGAAGATTATCGCCGTCAGACCAGCGAAAGACTGACACGTGACGATTATTACCAGCTTGCATATTCATATTATAGCATAGAGGATTGCGAAAAAGCACGGGGGTATTTTGAACGTATAATTAAAGGCGAAGACTCACTTGCGCAAAATGCTTATTTCCTGCTGGCTGATTGTTACCTGAAAACCGGCGACAAAAGAGCTGCAAGAAATGCATTCAGGGCGGCATATGGAATGGATTTTATCCCGAAAATAAAGCAAGATGCACTTTTTAATTATGCTAAGTTGTCATACGAACTTTCATACAGCCCGTTTAACGAAGCAATAATATCTTTTAAAAAATATATCGAAGATTATCCCGACTCACCAAGAATCAGCGAAGCTTATGAATACCTGACAGACCTGTTTCTTACAACACGAAACTATCGTGATGCAATGACATCAATGGAAAAAGTTGAAATAAACACACCAAGGCTAAAACAAGCTTATCAACGTATAGCATATTACCGCGGCGTGGAGTTATTTAATAATGGCGATTTTAATGGTTCCATAGATTATTTCAACAGGTCACTGAAATATCCTGATAATAACACAATACGTGCGCAATGTATCTATTGGACAGGAAATGCATACTATAGAATGGAAGATTATGATAAAGCAATCGAATATCAGAAAAGATTCCTGATCACTCCCGGTGCTTTTGACCTGAATAAATATAACCGTGCAAATTACAATATCGGGTATGCATATTTTAAGAAAAAAGAATATGAAGATGCAATAACTTCATTCAGAAAATTCATAGCTAAAGAAGATGAAGATTCCAGGTTGCTCAATGATGCATATCTTAGAATCGGTGATAGTTATTTCATAACTAAAAACTACAGGAACGCTATTGATTATTATGACCGGGCACTGGAAACAGATATCCTTGATTCCGATTATGCTTTGTTTCAAAAAGCCGTAGCACTTGGTGCAATCGGTAATTTCAGGGCAAAAGCAAACTCATTGCACCGGTTTTTACAAGAATACCCCGGGTCAAACTATCTTGCCGATGCCAAATATGAGCTTGCCAATACTTATATGATGATGGATGATTCAAACCAGGCCTTAATATATTATTCTGACGTTATTAATGATCATCCCAGAAGCAGCTATGTTAAAAGAGCAATGCTGAAAAAAGGCCTTATTTATTATAATGATTTTAAAGATGATAAAGCCCTGGAACAACTGAAAAATGTTGTAGATAATTATCCCGGCACAGAGCAATCGCAGGAAGCGCTTGAAACTATGAGGATGATTTATGTTAACCTTGATCGTGTTGATGAATATGTTAAATATACCGAAAACCTGGGAATTGCCGATCTGACTGTTGCACAACAAGATTCGCTTACCTATATAGCTGCCGAGAATCATTATATGCAAGGCGATTGTGAAAATGCCGTCAGAAGCTTCAATAACTATATAGACAGGTTCCCGGAAGGCATTTTTTCCATTAATGCCAATTTTTATAATGCTGAATGTTATTTCAGGATGAACGAATATAAAAGGGCATTGAGAGGCTATGAATACGTTGCCGAAAAACCGAAAAACAGGTTCTCGGAAAATGCAACCCTGCGTGCTGCATCTATAAACTACAGGCTCGGAAATTATATGGCTGCACTTGATTATTTTGAAAAACTAGAGAAAATCGCAGAATACCGGAATAATATCATGGAGGCAAGAATAGGTCAAATGCGATGCCTGTTTCATACGGAACGTTATGAACAAGCCGTCAATGCTGCCGGTAATGTAATTCAAACTGATAAAGCTCCCGATAATGTTATCCAAGAAGCCTATATGGTTAAAGGAAACTCTTCCATGAAACTTAACAGGTTTGATGAAGCCAAAATACATTTCACCGAGGCAAAAGAAATAGCCAGTAATGAAATGTCCGCCGAAGCAAAATATAACCTGGCTTATATTGAATTCAGAAAAGGTGATTATGACGAATGTGAGGAGTTGATCTTGGAGTATGTTAACCACATAACATCCTATGAATATTGGCTTGCCAAAATGTTTATCCTGCTTGCCGACAATTATTCGCAAACAGGCAATTTGTTCCAGGCTAAACATACACTGCAAAGCATTATAGATAATTATGAAGGAGATGAGTTGCTGGCAATTGCACGTGAAAAGCTTAAAGATATTGAAAAACAAGAAAAAGCTGGGGAGGAGGAGGAGTTGAAAAAAGAAGATAAATCATTTGAGATTGATTTCTGATTTTTATTATTTAATGAAAAAATATACTTGTATGCAAAAGGTGTTTAAAACAATAATATTATTTTCAGCTTTTTTGATTACGGTGATTTTTTTTGCCAATCATGTAAAAGCCCAGGAACCGCTTGACTTTGAAGAAATTAAGGTGATAGCGCCTTATGAACCTGCTATTTCGGATGCATTTAAAATTGCTGATTCACCCGTAATTGAAGATACGCTTCAAATCAGCAGAGACCTTGATTATTATATTGCGCCCGTGAAACTTGAAACAAGCTTTGATGTGCTGCCAATTGATGCTGCAAGGATGAGAGGCGAACCACTCAGCAAACTCTACCGGGCATATATCAAAGGCGGGTTTGGAACCCATTCTACACCATATGGAGAAGCATTTTTCAACTCCCTGCGTTCAAATAATTATGCCTATGGGCTTAGATTAAAACATCTATCATCGGCAGGCAATGTAAAAGATTTTCCTCATAGCGGCTACTCAGACAACCTGGCTGAAATTTCTGGAAGAAGGTTTTTCAGAGACCATATACTTGATGCCGGGCTTGATTATGAACGTAATGTGGTTCATTTTTATGGAACCAAAAAAGATGATTTTTTTAATGATGATAATGATATATATAAAAATTTCGACAAGCTCACAACAAAAGACAGTATAAGGCAACGATACCATTATTTTTCCGCTAACACAGGCTTTCGTAATAATACTTTGGATTCATTAAAGCTATCGTATGACTTAGACCTGGATTACCATTTTTTAAAAGATGACTATGATGCAACCCAACAAAAAATAGGCTTTTCAGGCACGTTTCAACGTCAGCTTCCTCCCGATCCCATGGGGTTTGCCGAAGACCAGCACTTCAAGCTTAACCTTTATGCAGATTACTACGACAACAAGTCACCGCTTAACTCAGTTACCAGCAGTATCTTTGGCATTAAACCACGATTATCATCCAATTATAAAGATTTTAAGTTTTATCTTGGTTTTAACGCAGCCCTTAAATCTGATTCAATAACCTATTTCAGAATACACCCTGAAGCCGGAAGTGAAGTTAACCTTATTGATGGTGCACTTGCAGCTTATGCATACCTGGCCGGCGGAATTGAAAGGCATAACTTATATGATCTTTACCGCGAAAATCCTTTTTTAAATTCTGCACTTGAATACCGTTTCAGAAACATGAAATCAGAAATCGGAGGCGGATTCAAAGGGTCAATAAGTTCATACGTCTCTTATGACCTTAGCGTGAGAAACTCAACAATAGAAAATTATGCTTTCTTTGTTACCGATACAAGCACGGTTCTTAATAATAAGATGACAGTCATTTATGATGACGTGAGGCTTTTTAATTTCCGTGCAGAAATATTTTCGCAGATTGCCGAAAGGCTTAATGTAAGATTCGCATCCAATTATTACCAGTTTACGCTCGATAATGAAATCGCAGCATGGCATATTCCAACTACGCGCCTCGATTTATCAGTTAAATACAATATACAGGATAAAATTATCCTGACAGCTGCTGCTTTTGCCCGTAATTCATGGTATGGAAGAGTTTTTGAAGAAAATGATGAAGGCGGGTTGCAGCCAGAGAAAAAAGAAATTCACGGATTCCATGTTGATATCAATCTTGGAATTGAATACAGATACACAAAATTATTATCAGTATTCTTAAACTTTAATAATGTACAAAACCAACCTTTGGAGCGGTGGATGAATTATCCGTCACAAAGATTTAACTTTTTGGGTGGAATTACATATTCTTTTTGATGGATCGCATCATGCCGACGTTCCGGCTGAATATGACTGATAAGTATCATACAGATTTAAGAAGATTGTTGATTATTTGATTATTTTAATGAAAGAGCATAAGATTAAAAATGCGCTTTTTTCAACTGCTTACCTGCTCCCTGTTGAATATTTCGTATATATGCTCTTGAGTGATAATGTATGTATTGAAGCCCAGGAGACATATCCCAGGCAAACCTATCGTAACCGTTGTTATATTTATGGCAGTAATGGCATTGAATCACTCAATATTCCCGTTATTAAACCATACGGTGAAAGGTCTAAAACCAAAGATGTGCTGATCAGCTATGAGCAAAAGTGGCAGAGAAACCATTGGAGAGCTATATGTGCAGCTTATCGTAATTCTCCCTTTTTTATATATTACCAGGACTTCCTTGAGCCGTTTTATCAAAAACAGATCGGTAAATTGCTTGACTTTAATTTTTTTTTGTTGGATGCATTGTTTTCAGAAATTGGTATTGAAAAAAGTGTCTGCTTTACCACTGTTTTTGAAAAAAAAATTACCTGCGCAACGGATCTTCGTACAATAATAAGCCCTAAATCTAAAGATAGAGGCCAGTTTCAACCTTTGAAGTTCCCTCATTACAACCAGGTTTTTGCACATAAATATGGTTTTATTGCAAACCTGAGTATCATTGACCTGTTGTTCAATAAAGGCCCCGACACAAAAGATTATCTTATTGAATGTGCCGGCCAGGCTGCCCGCCGAGGCTTATGAGAATCAGGGGAAAAAAGGATTATCAAAGTAATTATTCTGCAATTATAAAAAATATAAATATTTGCCGGAATGATAAAAAATTTATATAAATTTGTAAAAAATTAGGATAAAAATCAATTTTACAATTGATAATGAATATTAATTATGGATAAAGGAATATGTTTGCTGGGGGCTGTGCCGGTCAGGCAAAATCCGGATGACAAGAGTACGATGGAAACTCAACTGATATGGGGCGAATCATTTTTGATATTGGAGCGTACAAAAAAATGGCTTAATGTTCAATCGCATCATGATCATTTTGAAGGGTGGATTCCTGAAAACCAGGTATTTTATCTGACTGATGAACAATTCGAAGCTCTTTCAACTTCAAAACCGGTAAGGGCAGCCAGTTTATTTAATTATGTTACAGAAATTATTACAGGCAAAAAATATATAATACCCGCCGGTTCTGATTTATATAACTATGATGATGGAGAGTTTTCTGTTTTGTGGCACAAGTTTAAATATGACGGTACGGTTATTAATAACCGGAATGTCAAAAATCCTGCCGAATATGCTATTCTTTTTTTAAATGCACCTTATTTATTTGGCGGGCGGACTGCCATGGGAATTGATTGTCCGGGACTTGTGCAAATAGCTTATAAAATGGCCGGTATATCTATTAGCAGGAATGCTTTTCAACAGTCAAGGGAAGGTAAACTGGTGCACTTCCATCATGACACACAACCGGGAGATCTTATGTTTTTTGATGAAAACGAGGGTTCAATAACGCATGCCGGTATAGTTTTTGAACGTGGATTAATTATTCATGTTAATGGAAAAGTAAGGATTGATTCTTTTGACCAGCAAGGAATTTATGATGTCGAAAAGAAAAAATACACTCACCAATTGCGTTTGATAAAACGTATACCCCTGAGACAGGAATTATAGCTGTTAACCAATAAGAACAAATAGAAAACAGAAAATATTATAACCCGGGTATAACAACCGGAAGCAATATAACAAAATGATAGTATCAGAGTGCAACAATATATAAAGCCAATGGCCGGTATCTGATGTTTCAGATACCTTTTCCTGTGAAAAAATAATTTTAAATAACCATATTATTCCAATAAAACCGTAACTTTGCGCTCTGAAAAACGGTTTTTCGCATGGTAAAAATAACATTTCCGGATAAATCGGTAAAACAATTTCCCGAAAGGGTTACAGGTATAGAAATAGCGAAGAGCATTAGCGAAGGCTTGGCCCGGAATGTTTTTTCCATTAGTGTTAATGGAGAAGTTTGGGATTTGAGTAGGCCTATAGAGCAGGATGCTGTGATTAAATTGCATACGTGGGATGATAAAGAGGGGCGTGCTGCTATGTGGCATTCGTCCGCTCATCTTATGGCTGCAGCTATTGAAGAATTGTACCCAGGTACTAAATTCGGTATTGGTCCTGATATAGAAAATGGGTTTTATTATGATATTGATTTGGGCAACCGAACCCTTTCACCTGATGACCTGCCAGGTATAGAAAAAAAGATGCAGGAGATTACCGGTAAGAAACAACCTTTTATTCGTAAAGAAGTTCCAAAACAGGAAGCGCTTGAATATTATAAAAAAAAGAATGACGAATATAAAGTTGAGTTGATCAACGAACTGGAGGACGGTTATATTACTTTTTATGAATTGGGTGATTTTGTTGATCTGTGCCGTGGCCCTCATTTGTCGGATGTAAGTCCCATAAAAGCTGTAAAGCTATTGAGCATTGCAGGGGCATACTGGAGGGGGGATGAATCGCGCAAGCAAATGACAAGGGTATATGGCATAGCTTTTCCTAAGAAGAAACTGCTGGATGAATACCTTGAGATGCTTGAAGAAGCCCGGAAGCGTGATCACAGGAAAATAGGCAGGGAGATGGAGCTTTTTGCTTTTTCTCAGACAGTAGGACAGGGCCTGCCCCTCTGGCTTCCAAAAGGAGCTCAGTTGCGTGAAATACTCGAAAAATTTCTTAAAAAGGTGCAACTGAAAGCCGGTTACCTGCCTGTAATCACACCACATATAGGTAATAAAAACTTATATATACTTAGCGGACATTATGATAAATACGGGGATGATTCATTTCGACCTATATCAACGCCTTCAGAAGGCGAAGAGTTTTTTCTCAAACCTATGAACTGTCCTCATCATTGTGAAATATTTAAAACACGACAATATTCATATAAAGAGCTACCCGTAAGGCTTGCCGAATTTGGTACGGTTTACCGCTATGAGCAAAGTGGTGAACTGCACGGCTTGACAAGAGTCAGGGGGTTTACACAGGATGATGCACATATTTTTTGCCGGCCCGACCAGCTTAAAGAAGAATTCATCAAAGTAATAGATATAGTACAGTTAGTTTATAAAGCCCTCAATTTTAAAGATTATAACGCTCAAATATCATTACACGATCCCGATAATATGAAAGATTATATCGGCAGTGCTGAAAACTGGGAGAAAGCTGAAAAAGCTATCATCGAAGCTACCGAAGAAAAAGGTTTGAAAACCGATATAGTAACCGGTGAGGCTGCCTTTTATGGTCCTAAACTCGATTTTATGGTTAAGGATGTACTCAACAGAAACTGGCAATTAGGCACGATACAAGTTGATTACAACCTCCCCGAACGATTTGAACTGGAATTTGTCGGAAGCGACAATCAAAAACATCGCCCGGTGATGATACATAGAACCCCGTTCGGATCAATGGAACGTTTTGTAGCTGTCCTGACAGAACATTGTGCCGGGAAATTTCCGCTATGGTTAGCACCTCAGCAGGTTATAATATTGCCGATCAGCGATAAATATCAAAAATATGCAGAAAAAGTTTTAAATTTGCTAAATAATTACGAAATTCGCACGCTGATTGATAACCGCAATGAAAAAACCGGCAAGAAAATCCGGGATGCAGAAACCCGTAAAATTCCTTATATGCTGATAGTAGGCGAAAAGGAGGAATCAAATGATACGGTTTCTGTCCGAAAACACCAGGAAGGTGATTTGGGAAGTTTTTCAGTTGACAGTTTTGCAGAAAAAATAATCAATGAAGTTAAAAGTTTGATTGATATCAATAATTTATAATTAATCTATTTATTAACAAATTTTTGGGAGGGATAAAATATAGCTAAATCATTTAATCCTAGACAAGTACCAAGGAGAGCATTTAAAAAGAAACAAGACCAGCACCGTATTAATGAATTAATTGATGCACCTGTTGTCAGGGTTGTGGGTGAAGATGTCGAACAAGGGATTTACCCTGTTAAAGAAGCACTGGAAATAGCTGATCAATATGGCCTTGATTTAGTGGAAATAGCTCCTACAGCCAATCCGCCTGTGTGTAAAGTGATGGATTACAAAAAGTTTCTTTATGAGCAGAAAAAGAAGCAAAAAGAAATTAAAGCCAATACTGCAAAAGTGGTCACCAAGGAAATACGAATGGGGCCTAACACGGATGATCATGATTTTAACTTTAAACTAAGGCACGCTATTAAATTTTTGCAGGAAGGAGCTAAAATTAAAGTATTTGTTTTCTTTAAAGGGCGGTCAATAATTTACAAGGAAAAAGGTGAATTGATTTTACTTCGTTTTGCACAAGAAATAGAAGAATATGGTAAAGTGGAACAATTACCAAAACTTGAAGGCAAACGGATGATAATGTTAATTTCACCAAAAAAACAGGCAAAGAAATAGTTTGAATAAAATAAAATATACAATAAGTAGTTGAAATAATGCCAAAGATGAAAACAAAATCCGGTGCAAAAAAGCGGTTTTCGCTTACCGCTACCGGTAAAATCAAAAGGAAGCATGCTTATAAAAGTCATATTCTGACGAAAAAAGCAAAAAAACGTAAGAGAAACCTTACAAAAACAACCTTTATACATAAAAGCGATGAACGCAACATCAAATCAATGTTGTGCATTTAAAATTATTATTAACATTGTTTTAGCCCGTAAAGTCTTTCCGGTAAAGGAAAGCGCTAAACAAAAACAGAATTGTTATGCCACGTTCAGTAAATAAAGTTGCATCCAGAAGAAAAAGAAAGAAACTTTTAAAGAAAGCCAAAGGTTATTTTGGTGCCAGGAAAAACCTATGGACAGTAGCCAAGAATGCCTGGGAAAAGGGACAAACCTATGCTTATCGCGACAGGCGGACAAAAAAAAGAAATTTCAGAGGCTTGTGGATTATGCGTATAAATGCCGCTGCAAGGCAATACGGAATGAACTACTCGCAATTAATGGGAAAGTTGAATCAAAAAAATATTAAAATTAACCGGAAAGTCCTGGCAGATTTGGCAATGAATGAACCCGATGCTTTCAAAGCTGTTGTTGATTCAATAAAGAAAAAATAATAAGATCAAAGCCCAAAGCTCAAAATCCAAAATTATTCCAAACTTTTAAGCTCAAAACTCAAAAAGAAATTGTTTTGGGATTTTGGGTTTGGAGTTTACCCTGTTAAATGTTTTATTATTTAACAAGGGTGAATTTTGATCTTTGGATTTTGGACTTTGGATTTCTGCTTTATGCAAGTTAAGAATAACAGGTTAACAATTTTAATAATAATTATCAATTAATGAATAACAAAAACATAAAGAGATGAAACCCTCATTAACTGAACGTTCACAAAAGCAAAAGAATAAAGCATGAGGGTTCCATGGATTAAGAACCAATAGTGTAAATATCAACAAATTTACTTTATTAAAAATCAATACTTTAAATACATTTTATACAAATGAAAAAACTGACTTTTATTTTAGTTGTATTATTTGTTGTTCTTTTCCAGGCAGGCTATGCACAAAAGCAGGCTATGGTGCCTGAGACATTATGGGAGTTTGGAAGGGTTGGCGGGATGCAGGTTTCTCCCGATGGTGAAACCTTGCTTTTTACTGTAACATATTATGATGTTGAAAAAAATAAAAGCAGCAGGGATATATACACAGTTCCGGTAGCAGGGGGGCAGCCCAAAAATATTACCAACAGCGAATACAATGAGTTTAATGCTCAGTGGCGCCCCGATGGTAAAAGAATAGGTTATTTGAGCGCAAAAAACGGTACCGTGCAAATATGGGAAATGGAACCCGATGGAAGCAACCCGGTGCAGATATCCAAGATTACAAGGGGAGTAACAGGCTTTGAATATAGTCCTGAAATAGATTATATCTATTTAACCCGGCGGGTGGAAGTTGAGGAAGATGCTGGTGATAAGCATCCCGACCTTCCTGAAGCTAATGCACTTATTTATGATGATTTGATGTACCGCCACTGGGACAAATGGCATGATTATTCGTATAACCATATTTTTATTTCCCCTTACCTTGATGGCGGCATAGGACGCTATTACGGTATTATGGATGATGAGCCCTGGAGCTCGCCATTACCTCCATTTGGCGATATAAGACAAATCAGCTGGACACCCGACGGGAAAAAACTTGCATATACCTGTAAAAAGAAAAAAGGTAAAGAGTGGACACTTAGTACTAATTCCGATATTTACCTGTTTGACCTTGAAACCCTTGAAACAACCAATCTTACTGAATTCAATGAAGGTTATGACCGTAATCCTGTTTTTTCTCCCGATGGAAAATATATGGCATGGGAGAGTATGGAAACTCCCGGTTTTGAATCTGATAAAAGCCGTATAATGATTATGAACCTTGAAGACGGTACTTACAAGGATTATTCCGCCGGCTTCGATAGGAGTTCCAGGCATTTCAGATGGTCTGATGACGGCAGAAAACTTTATTTTATTAGCGGTATCCATGCGACATACCAATTATACAGCCTGGATATTGAAAGTGGTAAAATAACGCAGATCACTGGCGGCCGGCATAATTACAATACACTGGAGGTTGCAGGCGACTATCTTGTTGGCGAGCGAATGAGCATGTCAACCCCTGTGGAAATATTCAAGGTAAAAAAAGAAGATGGTGCGCAGGAACAGATCACTTTTATCAATGAACCTGTTTTTGAAAAAATAAATATTGGAGAGATAGAAAAGAGATGGGTGAAAACTACAGATGATAAAGAAATGCTGGTATGGGTTATATATCCGCCCGGATTTGACCCTGATAAGGAATACCCTGCTTTGCTGTATTGTGGTGGCGGGCCTCAGAGTGCGGTCAGCCAGTTTTTTTCATACCGCTGGAATTTTCAGATAATGGCCGCACATGATTATATTGTTATTGCACCTAACCGGAGGGGGTTGCCTACTTTCGGCAGGGAATGGAATGATCAGATAAGCCAGGATTATGGCGGACAAAACATGCAGGACCTGATGAGCGCTGCAAAAGCCCTGAAAACAGAGCCTTTTATAGATGAAAGCCGTATAGGTGCGGTAGGTGCCAGCTATGGAGGGTTCTCGGTTTTCTGGCTGGCAGGTAACCATGATGGGTTGTTTAGCACTTTTATAGCTCACTGTGGTATGTTCAACTTTGAAAGCTGGTATGGAAGCACTGAAGAGATGTTCTTTGCCAATCATGATATCGGTGGCCCATACTGGAAAGACCCGGCCCCGCACAGCTACGAATTTTCACCACATAAGTTTGTGGACAACTGGGATACACCGATAATGATAATTCATGGTGCAAAAGATTATAGAGTGCCAAAATCAGAATCTTTCCAGGCATTCAATGCCGCACAATTGCAAGGAGTTCAAAGCAGACTGATCTTTTTCCCCGAAGAAAGTCACTGGGTGCTGCAACCGCAAAACAGCATCCTGTGGCAAAGAGAATTCTTCAAATGGCTCGATAAATGGCTTAAATAGTGTCTCTCCATAAAGTCGAACATTTATATATAATTGAATAATGAAATAACAAAAATCAACCGAGTGTGCCGACCAACGGGAGTCTACGACCGAAGGGAGTAACATTACGAGCTCGTGAACACCTAATAAATTATATAATACCTGAACAAATTACAAAAATCTGCCGAGCGCAGCGAGGCAGATTTTTGTAATTTGTTATTTGGTGCTTTTTTAAATTAAGTTAGACTTTATAGACAGACTCTAAATAGCATTGTAGTTGCAATATTTTTATACCGACCAATTGCATACAACACACATTAAACATGTAAAAAATTTCGCTAAAAATTTTTTTGTATTAATTTAATTTGTATTTTTAGTGAAATTTTTGATAATCTGTTTTTTTATATATAATTCAATATGATTAATGAAAGCTATTTAACTCATAACTTTAGTTTATATGGACAAACCAACAGGAAACACATTGCTTGTGCCAACAGATCTGACCTCTATTGCAAATCGCGCTATTGACCATTCTTTTGAAATTGCTAAACAGTTTGGTTTAAGGATTTGCTTATTGCATGTCGTGCCCAGAAAAATCAATATGTCTGCTTATAAATCTATTGAAGAGAAATTGAAATCAATTTCTGAGTTTAATAGTCAGCATTCAGACATAGAATTCTTTTATACAATAGAAGAAGGCAACATCTTTGACTGCATTTCAATAACAGCAGATAAAATTAAAGCTGAAATGATTGTAATGGGTGTTCATAATAAGAGGGGAGAGGTGGATATTTTGGGAAGTTTTGCATATAATGTTATTCGCAGTTCTAAAGTGCCTGTTATGATTGTGAACAAGGACAATGTTAAGGTTTCTGATAACCATATTGTTGTACCGATTGATTATACTAAGATCCAGAGCAAAATTAAGGCAAATATAGCGGTAAAATATGCTAAACATTATAATTGTCAAGTAAGTGTGACGGGCGACATATATTATGAAAGTAGCCTTTACACAAAGGGAATATCAGAAACAAGTAAGACAAATAAAGAGTTATTTATTAAAGAAATTGCTGAATATGTAAAAAGTGCCGGAGTAGAGGTAAATATAGGTATAAAAATGAAATCCAAGACGATTTTAGTGCCTACAGACTTTACTCCAGTTGCTGACAAGGCGCTAGAACATGCCATCATGATAGCCAAAGCATTTGACAGGAGTATTTGTTTGATGCACGTTATGGGAGAAGCTACTTCAAACAATGAAAAAGATAAATGCAAAAGCAGGTTAAAAGCATTATCAAGAGAAAAAGCTGCTGAGACAGGTATTGAAATAACTTATATATTAAAAGAGGGGAGCATTTTTGATATTATCACATCAGCAATAAGCGAATTATCAGTAGGGTTTGTTGTAATGGGTTATCATGGGATGAGAGACGTAAAACATCTTACAAAAGGATTTGCATTTAGCATTATCAGCGGGTCAAAAGTACCGGTGATGATCGTTAAGAAAGAAAACAAAAAGATCAGCGACACTTCTATTGTAGTTCCTATAGATTTTTCACATGAAAAACTGAAAAAAATCAATATGGCAACTAAGATTGCAAACCATTTTAATTGCCTTGTACATGTTATAGGCGTATTAGATTCAGAACGTAGCTTGAAAAAAGATGACAAGCATATCTTATTAAAACGTATTATAGAGTATCTTGATAAAGAGGGATTGAAACACAAGGCCGAGCTTCTTGAAAAACCAAAGGCAATCCTGGTGCCTGTTGATTATACTGAAGTAAGTAAGTTTGCTGTTAATCATGCTATTGAAATAGCTAAACTGTTTAACCGGAAAGTGGTTCTGCTTCATGTAGCCGGCAAAGGGTACACATATGGAGATCAAAAGAATGCGGAAAGAAAGGGAAATGAATTCGTTGAGCAATATAAAGCTAAAACAGATATTGATATATCTTTTGAAATGAAAACAGGGAGCATTTTTAATGCTATTTCTGATACAGCCCTGGAAGTATCGGCAGAGTTTGTTGTAATGGGCGTACACGGTAAAAAAGGATTCCAACACATTTTGGGAAGTTATGCTTTTAAAGTTATTAAGAGTTCAAAAGTTCCTGTTATGGTAGTTAAACGAGATCATAAAGGCGACGGATATAAAAACATTGTCGTTTCAATTGATTTTGGAGATGAAAGCAGGGTAGAAGTGAATACAGCAATCAGATTTGCAAGATACTTTGATTCTGAACTTCATATAATTGGTGTCGTTGGCACTCACAGCAATGCATTTAAAATCAAACAGGAGGTTCTCCTTAAAAATATGATCAACCATATTGAAAGTGTGGGTGTTAAAGCAAAAGCTGAAATATTACTAAAAGCTGGCCACGGAGTGAATGAAAAAGTCCTTGAATATGCCGGGAAAGTAGATGCTGACCTGATAATGATAGTAGCTCAAAAAGGTGGAACAATTGCCGAAGTATTTGGCGCTAATTATGCCGAAAGACTAATTGAAAAATCCGAAACCCCGGTTCTTTCTATTATTCCTTATGTGGAATATGATGATGAGCCTTCTGATAAATTTAGTATTGGAACTTTTGTTGATCCGTTTGGTTTAACCAGGTAAACTCTATAAATACTAAACAGTAACCTGAAAAAAATCAGAAAAAAATTAATTAAAATTAAACTCATTTCCCGAAATTTCAATAACCCATACTAGCCCGGTTTGAAATTTTATTAATTTGGGATTTAGCAGATAACAATATGTGTTATAATATCTCATATCTTGAAAGAAGACCGGATAAGTATGCTGAAAGGTATAAAAATATTCTCCCCCCGGGACTTGATTTTAAGAACACAATTAATGAACTCCCCGTTTATTACTTTGTGTCTGGGTTTACAAACCCTGAGCTGCCGATAATCAAACATGATGGTATATATTTGCACAGTTGGGGGCTTATTCCCTTTTGGGCAAAAGATGGTCATTTTGCCAATGATATTAAAACTAAAACCCTTAATGCCGTTGGCGAAACTGTATTCGAAAAGCCGTCATTCAAAAACAGTATCAAATCAAAGCGTTGTTTGCTTGGAGTGAACGGATTTTTCGAATGGTATTCGCATAACAAAAAGAAATATCCATTTTTTATTAAAGTAAAAAACCAGGAGGTTTTTTCCCTCGGATGTATTTATGAATCATGGACTGATAAAGAAACAGGCGAAGTAAAAAACACTTTCAGTATTATAACAACACCAGCCAATTCGCTTTTGGAAAAAATACATAACATAAAAAAACGTATGCCGCTGATCATTAACAAGGATGATGAAGCGAAGTGGATTGATAACAGGTTAACAACATCACAGATAAAAGGACTTATTAAACCTTATTACGAAAAGGATATGACCGCTTATGCCGTTTCGCGGAAATTAAACTATGCCGGAAACGAGAGAAACAGTCCGGAAGCAATTGAAAAAGTTGATTATTCAGAATTAAATCATATTTCAGGCTGATCGTTTGATCCCGGCTATACAGGCGTAAATAATAAAATAATAAATGAATAAAGCAAGAAAAGAAAGATTATATAAAGATGTTGAATTTTTAACAACCTTGCGACCTTATCGTAATTATCTTAATCTTGATTCGCTGAATAAAGTGTGTGATTATCTTAAAAAGGAGTTCACCAAATCCGGATTTGATTGTGGAGAACAAAAATGGACGGTTTCAGGCAATGAATATAAAAACATCATTGCATCCTATAATAAAGACAGATCAAAAAGGTTAGTAGTAGGAGCACATTATGATGTGTGTGGTAATCAGCCCGGAGCGGATGACAATGCAAGTGCAGTTGCAGGGTTGCTTGAAACAGCCAGGGTCATGGCAGAAAACAATCCCGGCATTGATTACCGGGTCGATTTTGTGGCATATTGTTTGGAAGAGCCGCCGTTTTTTGGTTCGCAGAAAATGGGAAGCTATATTCATGCAAAATCACTGCATGATAATAATGCAGAAGTTATCGGAATGATATGTTATGAAATGATCGGCTACTTTTCTGACAAGCCCGGTTCTCAGCCGGTGCCTTTTCCCGATCTTACCGGAATCTACCCGGGTACGGCAGACTTTATTATTGTGGTTGGAATTAAGAAATACAACGATTTCAATAAAAAGATCCACAAACTTATGTCAGAGAATACTAAGATAAATACGGAAATAATCAGCTTTTCTTCACCTGATGGATTAGCAGGATTGTCAGATCAAAGAAATTATTGGAAATTCGGTTACAGGGCCTTAATGATCAATGATACATCATTTGTTAGAAATCCCAACTATCATACCGCTTCTGACACTATAGAAACTTTGGATTTTTCTAAAATGACAGAAGTAGTTAACAGTGCATATAACGCAATTATAAAAATAAATTAAGATCTGCTGATCAGGCAGACTTGACAACGATTTTAACCGCCACATTTTATGCCGGAAGAGAATCCCGGCAAAACTTCGGGTTTGCGCGTGAGTGAATTATTAAAACGAATAAGAAAAGTTATTAAAAAATCTGAAAAATATTTTGTTGAAATTTGTTTGTTACTAAATTTTCATTTTAATTTTTATCGTTTATTTAGTTTTATAGTTAATTAAAATGGTTAAAATGGTTTTATATTTAATGTTTTCTACGTTAAAAAAACCATTTAACAAATTTATTTACAAACATTGCAGCAATGCGATAATACTATTATCAATTCTTATTTAAGAACATGTTTTTACGAATTTTTAATCAAATTAATAATTTAATTAAAAACATTTAAACCATATAGCTATAGCTGTTGTTTCTCATTATGTTTGGCAACGTTTTTTATTCTGATAATTCATTGCAATCATAAGTAAAATGTAATGTATCAGACAGGTTAAGCCGGCAACATCAATCAGAATCTTTGTTAGATTAACAGTAATAGAATCGGATTTTTTATATAATTTCGAAATCCCTGATTCTATTAATTCATCTTTCAAGAACCCTGTTGCTTGTAAGCTTGGAACTTATGATCACCATTGGCAAACCTGCTCCCGGTATGGTGGAGCTTCCTACATAAAAAGTGTTGTTAAATTCTTCATCATAATTTTTAGGACGCAGTGCTCCAATTTGCAGCATTTTATGTGA
>PWZB01000149.1 GCA_003567625.1 Bacteroidales bacterium
AACAGCCCGGTTGACTATATATATACCGATAAGCCGGATAATGCCGCAGATGTGATATACTACAAGCTCTCACAACATGACTTCGACGGTAAAAGCGAAACCTTCAGCCCCGTTGACGTTACATGTATCAAGGAAATAGTACATGCCGGAAAGCTTGATCTGTATCCTAACCCGGCTAAAGAGATAATAAACATAACAGCCCGCTCACCGGCCAATACCGGCGCAGTTGTTGAAATATACGATATTAACGGAGTAAAAGTATATGAGGAAAAACTCCGGCTTAATGAGGGTGTGAACAATAGCTCCGTTGATGTGAGCGGCTTTACGGGCGGTGCGTATGTCGTCAGGGTTTACTCCGCTGCAGTTGCCTTCAGCCCGCAGGTGATATATGTGAAACGATAACGCCCGGTATCTGATGTTTTTATTTCTTGCCCGGATTATCAGGGAAGAGAATGTTTTTATAACTGTAAATTATGAGATATCAAGTCGTGGCTGATTTAAAACTACATTTTTCTTGCACATATTTCTAAAAGTGCTCATCTTTGCAGGTAACCAAAAATTAAAAAATTGCTTTTAAAAAGGTTAATTTCCTGGTATTCTCAAAACATTATTAAATTGGCCATCACCGTTATATTGCTGATAATAACGGTGACTATTTTTAATCATGCCAGATATGACAGATCGGAAGGGGTGATTATCTGGGATATTAAATCTTATTATGCCTATTTACCCGCAACATTCATATACCATGATTTGTCATTCGATTTTATGGATGATGACACAAAAGATCTGGATAAATGGATCTGGCCTTTTGAAACGCCCACGGGTAAAAAAGCAATAATTACAACTTATGGCATGTCGGTCTTATACTCACCTTTTTTCTTCCTCGGACATATTTATGCCCTGGTTACTGATTATGATGCCGATGGCTATTCCCGCCCTTACCATGTTGCTTTGAATTTCAGTGCGATGTTTTATTTGTGGCTGGGCATGATATTTTTAGTAAAAGTTTTGCGTCGTTTTTATCGTGACATTGTTATTGCATTCACGCTTTTTGCCGTAGTCATAGGCACAAATTTGTTTTATTATACCACTGTGGAAGCTCCTATGGCGCATTCCTTTGGTTTTTCATTGTTTGCATTATTTTTATGGTTAACGGTACGTTTCTATGAAAAACCGTCATTGAAAATGATTGTTATTGCAGGTGCGGTAGCAGGTTTTATAACGTTAGTAAGACCCACAAACATTATTGTGTTGCTGGTGTTTTTCCTTTGGGGCATCCGGTCTTTCGATGACTTAAAAAACCGGTCAATGTTTTTTGTAAAAAGATATTATTGGGTGCTGCTGATGGCTGTCGCTTTTGTGATAGTTTGGGTGCCACAGTTTGTCTATTGGTATAATGTATCAGGCAAAATATTTTACTTCACGTACGGCGAAGGTGGAGGCGGTTTTTTCTTTAATAACCCGCAAATATTCAACATTCTGTTCAGTTACAAAAAAGGCTGGCTGGTTTATACTCCCTTAATGATTTTTGCGCTGGTTGGCATTTTTATGTTGATCAAAAAAATACCGGGTTTGTTTTTGCCTCTCCTGGTATTTAAAATAGTCAACATATATGTTCTTGCTTCATGGTGGTGTTGGTGGTATGGAGGCGCATTCGGATTGCGTTCTTTCATCGAATCATATGCTTTTTTGTCAATACCATTTGCCTGTTTTGTCGATTTCGGCTCCAGGCGGCAAAAATTCTTTCGGATTGCCATTTTTTTCGTTTTGGTTTTATTGATAGGATTCAACCAATTCCAAACCCGGCAATATAACAATAATGCCATACACTGGTGGTGGATGAACAAAGAGGCTTATTGGGAAACCTTCCTGAGGCTTCATCCTACTGAACGTTTCTGGGAAGTGATAACAATTCCTGATTATGATGCAGCCAGGGAGGGTATATACAGAGAAATAAAACCACCTGAAGAAGACATGCCGAAAACACACGAACCGAAATGGAAAAAACCAATACCAAAAGAAGATATACTCGAATGGTTAACCATGAAAACTAAAAATGACAGCACTTATGCTGACTCTATAAAACTTGCTATGGACAACCTGGACGACACTTTAAAAGCGGCCGGAAAGTTTGCTGAAAAAAGAATCAAAAATAAAGGATTGCAATACTGGAATAAAAAAATGGCTGTTGAAATGATCATTGATGAAATCAGGAACAAGCCCGATTTAATGAAACAGGTAAAGGAAAAAGCAGAAAAAAATAAGAACCCGGTAGACTCCCAGCTCCTTTATGATGCAATATGGTTATATAACGAGGAAAGAAAAAATAATTGATACCCCCGGTACGCCTGTAACTGAAAAAGATCCTGTTTTTGCACATAACAGCTTCGGTTTTTTAAAATACTCCAAACCTAATATCCCTGTGACAAGTTTTTTTTACGCACGAGATCGAAAAGTTCGGAGAAATGTTTTGCCGGTTATTGATTATTAATTAACGATTAACGCCTGTTGAGTTTTCCCGCTTTATAAATTTTTGTTATAACTAGTGATAAGAACTTTCTGCTATTTATGTTAATTTGCGGATAAGTTGTTTTTTGTATAGTTTTGTTGTGATTTTAATTTTATTGCCGTTGAACCGGTTTTAAAACAGCCTTGCAACGGTGAAAAAAACAGGCTGAGATCAAGGTTGATGAAACAACTTACACAAAAAAATAAATAAAATGGTCGAAGGAAAAACCGTTGCCGTAGTAGTGCCTGCATATAATGAAGAAAAGCAGATAAGCAGGGTCATTGAAACCATGCCGGAGTTTGTTGACAGGATTATTGTTGTTAATGATAATTCAAACGATAAGACGGAAGAGATTGTGGCCGGTTATCTGAAAACAAAGCACAACAGGTCAGAAGCAAAGATTGAAAAAGCAAAAAAAGTTGAATCGAACTTTTACAATCAGGCCGATATTATATTGGAAGAACAAAACAAAGCAGAACTGAATTATTTTACACCTTCAAAAATTATAAATAAAAACCCTGAAAATGACAGGATCATCCTTATAACAAACCTTAAAAACGGAGGTGTTGGAGCAAGTATAGCCAGAGGTTATAAGTGGTGCAAAGATTATAATATTGATTGCACGGCAGTGATGGCAGGTGATGGACAGATGGACCCCGCTGAATTGAAAAAAATTTGCCTGCCCGTGATCAAAGAAGAAGTTGACTATGTGAAAGGAAACAGGCTAATCCATGGAAGCGCAAATTTGTATATACCACGTGTAAGGTTTTTTGGTAACTCCATCCTTTCTCTTATTACCAAAATCGCATCGGGCTACTGGCGTGTATCCGACACGCAAACAGGCTATACCGCAATATCCTTAGAGGCATTAAACTCCATTAAGCTATATAAAATTTATAAAAGATACGGTATGCCCAACGATTTGCTGGTAAAACTCAATATTGCATATTGCACTATACGCGAAGTACCTGTCAGGCCGGTTTATTACATAGGTGAGCAGTCAAAAATGAAAGTGCGGAAGGTAATACCCAGGATATCTGTATTGCTGTTCAAATCATTCTTTAAACGCCTATGGACAAAATACTTCCTGAAAGACTTCCATCCGTTGTTCATCCTGTACAACATGGGTTTAATACTTTTTTTCGTTAGCATACCTTTTGCTTTGCGAATAATAGATTATTACTATTTTACTAACGGAAGCCCGGGAGAAAGGCCTATACTCAATTCAATATTGTTTGTGTTTTTGATCGTAAGCGGATTGCAATCCTTGCTGTTTGCAATGTGGATGGATATACAGGATAATGAGAGATTGTACAAATAAATATTATGAGAGATTTTACTTTTCAAGCGTATAAAAAATATCTGGAGGCTATAAAGCTGCAAAATATACCGTTTTATCAATTCAGAGATTTTCTCTCATTTAAAGAAAAACCTGCGGAGTTTTGCCTGTTAAGGCATGATGTAGACAGAAAACCCGGGAAAGCTTTGAAAATGGCAATTGCAGAAGCTGAAATGGAAATAAAAACCACATATTATTTCAGGGCAAAGAAACATACTTTCAAAAAGGATATCATTCAGAGAATAGAGAATCTCGGGCATGAAATCGGATACCATTATGAGTCCTTATCAGATAGTAACGGAAACATCAAAGATGCAATAGCAGATTTTGAAAAAAACCTGGCAAAATTCAGGAAAATATCTGAAACAGACACCTGTGCCATGCATGGGCGGCCTTTTAAGCCATATGACAACAGGGATATCTGGAGAAACAAAACCAACCATGATAGATTGACCGATGTTTTAAAAATCAAGGGTGAGGCTTATCTTGACATTGACTATACCGATATTTTGTATATCAATGATACCGGCAGAAATTGGTCAAATAAGAAAGCCAATATGAGAGATAAGGTAACGTCTGAAGTTTCAATAGATTTTAAAACCGGCAGCGAATTACTAAAATATTTGTCTGAAACCCCGCATAAAAAAATATGCTTTCAAATACACCCGGAAAGATGGTCGGATAATTATTTGGAATATTTTATTGTATTATTAACCGATACAGCAATAAATGCTGTTAAAGCAATAATTAGTTTAATGCGAAAACAAAAAACATAATGAGTTCAAATGAATATACAAACCCATGGAGGCGTCTTTTAAGTCCTTTAAAATTGTTGAAGGCAATATTTTCCAAGACCCTGGCGGTAATAGCATACAACTCATTTTTATCTCCCCTGAATGTTGTCATCCATAGGGTAAGAGGTGTGAAAATCGGGAAAAGAGTCTTGATTGGACGATGTGTTGTTATTGATGACTACCGTCCTGATTTAGTTGAAATAGAAGATAGAGTTGCTTTAACAGCCGGAACAATGATCTTAACGCATAAAAGAGATTTAATTGAATATGAAAAAGATAAAGCTTATTATGATTATCCTTTTTTATTGGGAAAAGTAATAATAAAAGAAAATGCTCAAATCGGTATCAGGTCAATTATAATGCCAGGCGTTACCATAGGAAAGTCAAGCATTGTTGCAGCCGGGGCGGTTGTAACGGAAGATGTGCCTGATTACACAATGGTTGCGGGAGTACCGGCTAAAGTGATAAGAAAACTTGCGGAGGAATAATACTTTATAAACAACGAAAGCCTCTTTACAAATTAGTTTGTAATTTAAACTTTTTAATACTTGAAGATCTTTCTTAATATATTACTTTATCTATCTTTCATTTTTCTTTTTATATACCTGTATGTAAAAGATTTATTGATAATCCCCGAACTATTATATCCTGCTTATTTTTTTCTTTCACTGGTTTTGGTACTTGCAGGTTTTTCAATTTCAGCAAAAGCATGGCAAACAATTACCAAATCAGAAATTCCCGATGTATCGTATAAAGACTCTTTTGTTAGCACCGGTAAGTTTATTTTCAGCAAGTACATTCCTGGAAAGTTGTGGGTTATTATTGGTAAAGCAGCTTATCTTAAAGAGAGATATGCTAAATCCTTCATTAATCTTACCTCTTTTTCATTTTTTTACCAGCTGATAAGTCTTTTTTCAGCGACTGTAGTAAGTATAGGGGTAGTATATTTTTTTGACAAAACATGGTTTTGGCTGTTGGTTGCAGTTTTATGCTGTTTTTTGGTGTTTTTTACTGTACTCTACAAACCTGCACTAAGAGTCGTTTCCCGGTTACTGGGCTTTGTATTCAGAAAAGATATCCGGCTGCCGGTTGTTCAAAAAAGAGTGACCTTTAAAGTTTTTCTCTTGTCATTAAGCAACTGGATCATTTGGTCAATTTCGTTTTATTTCTTTTTGCTTTCGACACTTCCGGCTGATTATGTTTCTTTGGCAATGGGCTTTTTGTTTCCCGTTTCTGCTGTTGCTGGTATAATAGTTGTTATAGCACCGGGCGGATTAGGCATAAGAGAGGGATTGCTGGTGATTGGGCTGACATCTTTTGGAATTCAGCCTAAAGAAGCTGCCGCAGTTGCTTTTATATCAAGGTTGTGGTTCCTGGCAGGGGAGTTTTTGTTTTTTATTATTGCGGCTTTATTAACGGTAAAGAATAGACCTGATAATAGATAGCGTGCCGGGGTAGCTAAGCATACCGGGGTTTGCCCCGTGGCGAAGCGTGCCGGGGTTCTTAAATAAAAATCTTAATGGCTGAATTTGATTTTAATCGGACAATAATGATTAATTATGTAATTTTTTCATAACTTTGATACTGTAAAGTATGGTAGAAGATGTTTATATGAATCTCACATGGTTTTTTTAAAGTGCAAATAAGATCTTTAACAAAGTATGTTACATGGAGGTTCTGTCATACCTGAAAAAATAAATTATGTTATGATAAAAAAAATTACAATAATTTCAGGATATGTTGCATTTATTGTGCTACAGTTCCTGTTTTTCATTCTTTCGATGTTTTCCTGCACAACTGTTGATAAATTGCCTGCAGCCGGGGCTCATTTCAGTCATGACCTGGATTTGGATGAAGTTGCCTGTGATAGTTTCGTTTATTTTTCCGGGGCGGAGATAGAGATAAAAGGGCTTTATAATGAAGACAGTGTGAGGTTTTGGCTTAAAACCGCTGATCCGCGTACAACCGCCGGTTTTTTGGTAAACGGGTTATCTTTTTGGATAGACCCTGAAGCGAGTAAAAACAAAGACTTAGGTATTATTTATCCTTCGGCATCTCATACTGTGATTCAAAAAGAAATTAAACGTATGAGAGACACTTTGGAGAATAATAATGATACCGTTAATGATGAGCATTTTGACATATCAAAGTTGATTGAGTCGGTAAAAGCGCGCAGGGTGGTTGTACAGACTGTTGATGGCGCCGGGTTTGCGACAGATAAACAAGCTGCGATATTTTTGGATAATGACAAGGTCTTGAATTATGTTGTTACACTTTCTTTTTCAGCTCTCGGTATTGAAGGACATGAAGATCTGAAGCTAAGCGTTGGGGTTATTTCGGAGGGGGCGGAACTGCCTCGTCAGGACAGTCGCGACAGGCATCCCGGAACCACCGGGCCGGGCGGTCAGCGTGGCTATCCGCCCGACAGGCATTATCCTCAAAGAGATACCCGGGCACAGCAGGAACGGCTTAAGCCTGTTAATGTATGGATTATTTTTGTATTTGATGGTAAAGAAGCTGAAGCTAATGGCATGAGAGACGAAGAAAACCCGCCTCACTACTGAACCACCATCCTTACCGAATGTATGCCCGACGTAGTATTGCATATTACAAAATATACGCCTTTATCAAGTTTGTTTGGCCTGATTTCAGGCATTATGTTACCGTCATGCCCGGCATTTAAAACTTCCCTGAACAATTTCGTTCCAAAAATATTTATAATAGAGATATAAATTATCTCGTAAGGTTCGAATCCGGTGAGGCTGAGGTAGAACAGGTTGCCCTGGTTTGGATTAGGGAAGAGTTTAATACTGGCTATGGATCCTGTTTTTATATTAACGCTCACCATTTCACTGTATTCATAGTTGCCGTCGAAGTCGGTCTGTTTCAGCCTGTAATATAAAACCCCTTGCGGCGGATTTTTATCCCATGTGTCGTAAAACAGCACCGTATTACTGTATCCATACTCTGCTTTGCTATATATTTTTTTGATATCCTCAAAGATCTTGCCGTCTCTTGAGCGTTGTATGGTAAAGTAATCATTGTTTATTTCGCTTGCAGTTACCCACTGCAGATGCACTTTGCCGTCAACCACATCGGCCCTGAAAGTGAGGAGTTCGACAGGCAGGGGGTTGTCATCATCGGTAGTAGCTAAGGTAAAGTATCTTTCGCTGAAAAATGACGGTATAGTAGAGTTCACGTAACCCGTTTGGTTTTCCGGGTCGCTGAAGTATGCTTCGCCGCCGCGGTTAACCCATTGCAGGTTATTATCATCCCACATTGCTATCACGAGGGATTCGAGGAAAATTTCATTATCACCCACGCCGCTGCCGGGCCCCCAGTTAAGTTGAATCTTGGACTCACCGCCCGAAGGCCCTTCAATACCCCAATATTCAATATCTGACACGCGTACTAACGGCGGATCCTCAAAAGATTCGGGATCAAGGCCCGCTGAAGCAGGAGACGCATCAAAATATTCAACCGACCATTTCGCATTGTGAGGGAATATGATATTCAACCGGACAAAACGAAGCCTGGCGTTCTTGCTTACCGGAAACAGATTATGATAACTGCCCTCAGAATAACTGCCTGATGTCAAGTTTCTTGTAAACCTTCCGTCTATCCAGCTTTGGCCAAGAGAAGAATTCTCATGAAGCCCATGCAAGCCTGTTAAGTATAACCGATGATCTTCATCAACATTCAAAACCCCGTCCCTTAAATATAGCGTTGCACTTACATCTGCATCACCGTTAAAAAAGACACCATCGGAATTCCAGATATAAAGCTTATAAAAACTATTATCGCCGGTAAAATCACCTGTTAAATATTGTGCTCCGCCTATGCCCTGAAAATATGTCCAGCCACTGGAAATAAAACCCGCATCATCTTCTTTGATAAACGATTCGCCATACAACCTGATATCATTAACGGCTTTCAGTTTTGACTCTTCAAGGATTTTCAGTTCTTCATTTATGATAATTGTTTCATCAGGAAACTCAATACTTCCGTTTTGACCGTTTCCGGTTATAATAAGGTTCTGAAAGGTAAGATACCTGTCAGTGATCGTATAACCTCCTTCACCACCATATACCATGGTACTTCCCGGTGTCGAATAGAATTCGTCGAACCTGCTGGCCGGCAAGGTGCCTGATTCAAGCATAAGAGTTCCGTATCCTCTGAATTCGCGGAAGTTATGCCCATATGTTTTGCCAAGGTCGAGGGTTCCGTATAAGTCCAGCTCGTAAGCAACTCTTCTGAGTTCGTTTACCGTGATAGTATGTTGGGGTTCTATCTGTACCCTTGCACCTGCGGGCCCTCCCTCCGGAGCAGGAGAGTTGTCTGTGGAATGCCTCCAGTTGGTTCCCTCTTCCCACATACCGCTGGCAGTTGATATGTATAGCGGTACATCAGGAGGTATATCCTCATCCAGCCCGGCGGTATAATCCCCTGTCAGATCACTTATGCCGGAAAGTTCAAAGAAAAAATAATCTTCGTCATCTTTCACGTATTCGGGAGGGAATATAAACCATTCATAATTTACAAGCTTTGCAGCGGAATATTCTGTTATATCACCGTTAACATCATCCGGGCAGTAATGAAAATTTATGTTGCCTGTAAAACTTTCCAATCCTTCACTTTCCACATACCAGTGATAATCTAATATATCCAGGCCATGATTCGGTTCACCGCCGGTTATTGACATATGAGCTTCATCTACAGGTGTAACTGCTATACGTCCCGGGTTTGTGTTTGATGTATATTCTACCTCCACCGGTGTGTATTTGTTTTCTCTCCCTACGGGGAATATAAAGCTGCCGGCACCTGTTGGTATTCTTTTTGCCAGGCCCCGGTCTTCATAAACTCCCCTGCTGACGACCATTCTGTCGGTACCATATTCGCCTCCTGTTATCTCGCCGTTGTAGCCTAATGTAAGCCTGAAACGGTCGATATAAAAATTGCCATTGGTGAGCACAAGGTTGTTTTCGATCTCCATAGGCCCCTGTAAAGTGACTTTACCATCATCTTTAAGGATTTCGACTCTTCCGAATTTGCCATTTCCATATATGTGTTGGTTTTCACTTCCGGTAAATTTCACCCCTCCTTCGCTGCCGTTGATGCTATTGAATGTGGCATAGTTGTAAACATCGGCAAGTGCAGTAATTGTATTGCCCAGGTCAAATAATGTTCCGGAATTCATATATAAGTTACCCGCTGTTTCAATGTCTGTGCTGACAGCATCAGACAAAGTTACGCTCGTTGAGGAATTTACAACAAGATGGTTCAGATCAAGGCTGCCTTCCATGAATTGTTCACTCCCCCCGAGAATAAGCGAGTCGGTATTGAGCCACAGTTGGCTGTAATTGTATATATCTTTGTTTACCGTCAGGTGTTTTTCGTTTCCGTCAAAGAAGTTACCGTTGCCGATTTGCAGGGTGCCGTTAACGGAAAGGTTGTTATTACGCAGCCTGGCAGTAACGTCTGTTCCCTGTGTGATGTTCAGGGCAGGCAACAATAATCCTGGGGCAACATCCAGTTCAATAACATCGCTTATTGTTGCACTGCTTCCGATGTTTATTATTGCATCATGATGTGTTGAGTAAATTGTTGGGCTGAGGTAGAAGGCTGCTCTTTCGGGGCTGCTGCCCTGCGATTGGGCAATTGTAAGCTCGCCGCCTGTCAATATAAATTCGCTGCCCGGATTAAGGATTTCAAAAACACCGCGGCTGCCGGCATCGGGGTTTACTGTTCCAATTGTAACCGTGCCGCCGCCCTGGCTATATTTAAGTACTCCGCCCTGGCTCTCAACAGAGCTGCGCACCTGGCCACCGACCTCAAGCTCACCGTTGTCTGCGATTTGCAATGCAGAACGTCCTGTAGTTGCATACTGTATAGTGTTTTCAATAAAAGCATTGCCGTCATTTTCAATACGCAGCAAACCACGCAAATGTATATCTGAGCCCGTAGCCGTTATAGTGCCTCCCGATACAATCAACCCGGCAGCGGACGGGATAACAAATGGTTCACCACCCGATGTAATGGTTATATCATTATCTTCGTGGTCAAGTATAAGTTTTCCGTTTATGATGTAAAGTGCTTTTTCGTCGGAGTTGCCGTCGGTTGCACCTCCTAATGTTATATGGCCATTGATGTGAGCTTCAGTTTCCGGCGAGCTCCCCTTGTCAGCTATCAGACGATAAAGATCAGCCGGCGTCCCGCTGAGTATATCAAAGCTCATGCTTTCTTTGCCCAAAAGGTTGAGTAAAACCCTGTCTT
>PWZB01000075.1 GCA_003567625.1 Bacteroidales bacterium
GCGTTTGTAGCTTACTGCATATATAAAGAACTTGAACGAGTGCTATATGAACAAAAATCAACATTATCAATCAAAAAGGCATCAGAGCTCACGCAAAATATGTATCAGATAACATATACATTGCCTAAATCAAAGCATACAAAAACTAAGCTCTTAAAGATGGATAAGCAACAGCAAGAACTATATGACATTATTCAAAAAAAATATCTGGTGTCCCAACGCTGAAAACAAGACAATCCAAACAATCAACTTTCAGAATATCTGAACAAGGTTGATGCTGAAAATACAAATACGATTTTTGCAATTATTGACCCTGCAACTAAAAACTTGTTGCTAATTGACAATATCAGCCATTATTATAGAGATAAGAAAGGGTTTGTTTTAAAAATACAAAAGTAATTTTCAATTCAAAAAAGCACAAACCATCTATCTATACAAATCTTAATTTCATAAATTCCAAGAACCACTTTATCCTTTATTCCCTATCTTTGAAAAACAAATTTCAATTTTAATCAAAAGCAATGGCAATTGACAGAAATGCACTTATCATTGATTATCTGAAGAAAATCAAATCTGCTAACAAAGAGCTTACAAAAAAAGAGATTTTCAAGGACTTGCTGAACAGGCTTTATGCCGGTGATAAGGAAATTGAAAAAGTAATTGACGAAATAAGTATTGGTGCTGAGACATCAATTGTGAATATACCGCGACGGGACAAAGTTCACAGAGGATCAGCGGACACCCTCTATAATAATATAATAATAGAGTTTGAAAATGATCTGAGGATAAGCCTAAAGCATGCAAAAGAACAGTTGGCAGGCTATATGTTGGGCAAATTAAAATCCAGTGAAGATTATAATTATACTTTAATAGCATCGGATGTTATCACATGGAAAGTATTGGCGCCGGATATTTCCTGTATTGAAAATCTTGATACTTTACAAGAAGACGAACTGATCTTAAATGAAGTTGAATCTGCTTCCTTTGTTTTATCAGAAAACAATACGGATGATTTTTATTATTGGATTGACCGCTTTTTATTTAAAGAAGAAAAGCAAAAAGCTACTTTAAAGAAAATAGAAGAAGCTTTTGGTTATCAAAGCAATGTATTTATTGAAAGTATAAGAGAGCTTACAAAGCAAACTAACTGCACAAGACCTTAACAAAAAATACTTAGTCCTGTATAATTCATCAGCCAAAGATGCAAATACTACTATAGTAAAAAGAGAAGATTTAGATTTAGAGTTTTTTGTTGAAAGCAAAACTTATGTGTTTTATTCAGATGATTTGTTGGAAGCATATTATATGACGGCTATATTAAACTCATCTTTACCAAATCTTATAATTAAAGATTATCAATCCAGAGGGTTGTATGGTGCGAGAGATATCCATAAAAAAATCCTCGACGTATATTTCCCCAATTTTGATGAAAACGATGAACTCCATACTCAGTTAAGTGTGCTAAGTAAAACTGCACACGAAAAAGCATAAGCTTATTTATCGGATAAAGATGAAAATACTGACCTTTCACCAACCAAGCTTGGAAGATTGCGAACAGAAGTAAAACAACACCTTGCCAAAGAAATGAAAGAGATTGATAAGATTGTGAAGAAGGTTATTGGGTAGGGGGGTGGCTCAAAGTGAAGTTTTGCTGTTGGATGTGTGTATTGCGTCATTTGTTTTTAATAACACAACTAAATCTAATTCCTAGTTCTCTTATTAGCTGAAAGTCATTCATCCAATTGATTTTCATGTTGTCACAAACATCAGGTATTTTTATTTTGTTTCTCTTCTTATTTATTGCAGTAACTTTTTCTTCTTTTGTCACAACAATTGCATTTTCATCAATTGCATGCGCAATAACCCAAGGGTCTGCCAGGGACCTGCCTTTAACATTATCAACTAAGTATTTATGATCCGGGTTAGCAGAATAAATGCCATTTAAGCATTTAGTGACGTTTTCTGTGGTTTCTCTTACCGGTATATTACTTGATTTTAACCATTGAGCTAAATCATCGTCTGTTCTGTTTATTTCTTCAAAAACTAAAGCCGGAATGAACAATTTATCGTCTTGTCCAATATTACTTAATAACTCCCAATAGTCAGGACAAATATCGGGAGAATAGTAATGATGCCAGGCTTGAATTAAAACATTTGCATCTAAACAGTATTTCACATTATCTACATCCATCTGTACATTTGGGATTCCAGCTTTGGAAAATTATTTACTTTAACATTCAGCAAACTGCTTGCAAATGTCGGTTCAATAGCACCTCCACGATATGCATCAAGAACAGTTTGTGTAAACAACCGTCCATTTCGGTTTATCATTAAAGGATAATATATTGGACTGTCTTTCGATTTTTCTTTTTCTTTTCTCGCCTCTTCTTTCCTCAAGAATTCTTTATATTCAACCTCAGCCTGTGTTTTCA
Source organism: Bacteroidales bacterium (assembly GCA_003567625.1). GTDB lineage: Bacteria > Bacteroidota > Bacteroidia > Bacteroidales > UBA7960 > PUKZ01. Next base: position 2,433 of record PWZB01000075.1, read on the forward strand.
GTCTATTGTAAGAATCAATAGAAATCAAATTTAGATTTAAAGCCCTAACAAGTAAGGCAAAAGAACTGACCCCAAAGTTTTTAGCTATTTTGAATACATTTTTTGAATCATGAAGTTTGTCCTTGGAAACTTTATTAATATATTCTGTTGGCATAAGAGCATTGGCAGCAATTTCATTGCAAAACAATTCTATTGGATTATATTTTTCTTTATCTCTTAATATCGGCTCAATCTCATTTGAAATACCGGATTCATTAATCCATATATGTGCAAGTTCATGCACAAGCGTAAATAATTGCGGAGCATTCCAGTCGTCTGAATTAACAAATACAAATGGAGCATATTTGTCGGCGATAGCAAATCCTTGTAGTTCATCTGAATCTAATTTTAGTTTTGAGTGTATAAAACTTGTTCTGGAGATAAATATTCCATTTGACTCAGCTTTATCTATCCATTCTAAAATTGGGATATCAGATTTATAGTTATAAGGTTCTATATCAAGTGTTTCAAGAATATCTCTTGCAATTTTTACAGGGCTGTCATGTTGCGAATACCTTCCAACAAAGGGAATAGTTTCTTCATTATTGTTTTCGTTTACTTCACTGATCCATGCTTGTTTTTGCTGTATCTCCCTAATGATAAAAATTGATGAAGTACTTAATTTTTTGGAACCTTTTTTCCTAAAGTCCTGTAATGGCATGAAATCGCTTGGTATATCCGGAAGAAAAAACAAGGCAAATGGTCTACGATAAGCTTTGGCTAAAACTTGAGCCTGTCTTATGGTTGGTTGGCTTTCACCTTTTTCCCATTTTTTTAATTTTTCAACAGGAACATCAACCTTTGATGCAGCAATCTCTTCAGGCATTTTGGCTGATTCTCTTGCCCATTTAAAGACTTTTGGTGTTATGTATGCTCTTTCTGCCATAACTACAAAAATACTATTTTGAAAAATTCTATTTGATTTTTTTTAAGTTTAATTACAAATCTTTTTTAAAAGAACGAAAGTATCTGACCGTGGCGTTTTTGTTTCTGGTATGTGAAAAAGTGTTTTATCTTCGCCATATAATATCGAAAATTATATCTTGTATCTCTCATAATCTACCACAAACACAATATGAAAAAATTCACCTACAACGACTGGCTCAACAACCGTATGGAATATATGCGAAACATGCCTGATAAAGAGCTTGATGGAAAGTTTCTGTTGGTAGCAAACAGGTTGGATGAATTGTGTCATAAGCATAAAATGATTTCAGAGGAAGATTTAAAAAAGATAAGAGAACACCAGGAAGAAGCTTATGATAAAGCGGTTGTTTTACTTAAAGAATATTATATAAGAAGATTAAATACAAAATTTCAAAGTAACACAAGTGCAGAATTTAAAAAAGAAAAGATAAGCAGGGAAAAGGATTTAATGAAAACCGAGCTATGCCTCAATGAATCAGCACCTGATTATTATTCAAAAAAATGTAAGTCAATAAGAAATGAGGTTGATTTATGTGAAGAAGGTAAAAAACATTTTAATCTGATAAAAGGCAGTGAATACTTGAAAGTGACGAATGGGTTTAATAAATTTAAACAAGGTGAAGATATTGAAGATACAAAACTAAGAGAATATGCAAATTTGCCAAGCAGCAGACTTATAGCAATTCAAGCAAAATTAGAATATTTGAAATATTTGAATAATCCTGTTGACAAAACAAACAAAAAGGGTTTAGCTTCAAATCTTTCCGTCTCATTATTAAAGAAAATTTGTCAAAAAGCCAGGGATAAAGGATTAATTAAATGCAGGGAATGTGATTTTGTTAGTGCTTTTACACCTGAAAAGCTTATTGATTTTGAAGAAATCACTTGGTTACCTGTTTCTGAAAGAGGAGCAAATAAAGGGGAAGCAAACAAATTAGCACTGCGTGAATTTATAAACGGTTGCATTGGTGGTGTGGAAGCTTATAATAAAGAAAAAGGCTGCTTATTGGTAAAAGGAATACCAAAAAATGTTGGTCATTTATTTGTGGATAAAAATAGCAAAGGTATTTCTTTATCAAGTCCAAAAAAAGACAATCATTCTTCATACCGGCATGTAATTGAAGAAATCTTTAATGAGGTGCAAAACTTAAAAAATTCTGAATAATGCAAAACTAAACCGGTTTTTTGAACATTTATATCGAACTTTGTGTCTCAAATTGTGTTCGCAAAAACAAAAACCACATATAGGAAAACTCCATACGTGGCTTTTACCAAGCTCCCCCTCTTGGACTCGAACCAAGGACCCTCTGATTAACAGTCAGATGCTCTAACCAACTGAGCTAAGGAGGAATAATATGTTTTACTTATAATGTGCTTTAAAATAATTATTTGTTTTAGCCTTTATTCGAAAAACAAGAAAACCCGGTTCAAAATTGAAAATTATAAAATCATTCTCATTCTTTGAATTTTCGGATTGCAAAGTTAAGAATTTTTTTAAATAAAAAAATGGTTTTACTTAAAAATTTTGTCGCACTTACTAATTGAATTCGAAGCCAGCTACTGATTGCATTCACACATTTGCTATTTTAATTCACAAATTCTCTAATTGCCCTGCCATTTCAGCAACCGGCAAGTTAGCGGTCGTTTTTGTCGGTTAAGGTATAATCGAAAGGCAGCAAATCGGCTATTCGTCTATGTGCCATTATGCTATCCTTCCATATTAAGCCCAAAGTATCAAAGTACCCGTTTTTTTCAAAGTAAACATACTCATAACCATTATTCATATAAAAGCTGCCATATAAAATCCTGAACCATCTTTTTCTATAATAAACATGCAGGGTATCGCGGTATTTGAGATACTTTTCAGGGCCTCCCTGTTTTAAGCTATCCTTAATAAATACAAGGTCGTCATAAGATAATTCTGCCCCTGTTTCATCTTTTACCGTAAAGCCTTCAGCATCTAATTCATTATTCCAGAGAGCCCTGAAAAAATGCATCCTGGAGCCAAGATAGGCTTTTTCCCTTTTTTCTTCAAATACGGATATTTGTTCATCAGAAGCTAAAGTGTCGGGGCTGAAAATATAGTTTCCAATCAATGACAAACGATTGTTGATATTACAGAATTCAAATTTATCCAGAAAAAATTCTATATTATATCCTAATGCTCCATTGTAAATATTTACAGGGTCATGTGAAAAACCTTTCAGAGTGTCTTTACCGGGTGTATAGGTCAGTATTATGTCTTCTTCATTCAATATTTCGCAACTTCTTGCATTAAGTGTTCTTCCGAGAAACTCTCTTCTGAAAATTTTTAATTTGGCTTTTCTTGCCCTTTCGTCTGCTTTGGCAGTGATCACGACTTCTTCTAATTCAAAAACTTTAGGTGTAAGGTGAATCAAATATTGCATATCGGTTGAAAAGTCGGTCAGGGTATAAGAATAATAGCCTAAAGCACTGAATATCAATGGCATTGACGAACTCCCCGGAGTTTTTATTTCAAAACTGCCATTTTTATCTGCTATAGTTCCGAGCGTTGTTCTGCTAAAATATACCGTTGCAAAGGGTATGGGGCTATTTGTTGTTCTGTCAATAATTGTCCCTCTGACAGTTTGAGCATGAGCAACACCGCAGGAAAAACATATAATTAAAAATAGAAAGATATAACTTTTCCGTTTAAAAGAAATGTGTTTCATTAAAGTTAAACGGTTTATCATAAACAATTAATATGTTTTAATTAATCAAGCACATCTTCAGCAATTTCTTCCAATGATTGAAGAAGATCCGGTAAAATTCCTGCTGATTTCTGTAATTGACGTCTTGATATGTCAATCCCTTGAGTAGCGGTTGGGACTTTTCCCACTTGTCTTCCTCTGAAATCATTTCTCGGGTTTAAGTTTTCTATTTCGTCTGTAAGCTCTGCAATTCTGTCTTCCATACCCGGCAGATCTTTCACGGCAAAACCTATGCTTCTGACTGCAAATTCGCTTTTGAGCGGGATCAACCCTTCATTGATATCATCAATGGTACCATTTACCTGTAAAACTGTGGCATAAATAATTGCCGATTCCTCAAATATATTATCATATTTCTCATTATCTATCTTTTTATAGAAAATGCTGTCTCCGATAAAATTATAATTAGCGTCATCCTGATAAACTTCCAGAAAGCTGCTGACATCAGAAAGGGTTACGACCTTTTCGTCAGATGAATCTTGCCCCCAAAGCATGGCGGACATAAAAACAGAAACTACTACTAAAGAAATAATTTTTTTCATTTTTTTTCATATTTAAGTTTTTCCTACTCATGAGGCTTTTCGGTTTCCGCCCCGGTTTTTATCCCGCCTGTCAGCTACCTTTTACAATATCGCTTCTAAAGCAGGGATTATTAAGCATGCTGAAGTGGTCCCCCGGTCACCACATCCTTTTTTTGTCACCTCGGGTGGTCAGCCCTTTTCGCAGACCGCTTGTTTCCACTTTACTATTTAAACAGTCACAGATTTTGTAATATGGCATTATACAAAATTATTTAAGTTATGGCTATTCTTCAAGCTTCGCAAGGGTTTTATTTAAGAATCAATTTTATTATTGATACCATACACTATAATTAATAACAAATATAAATGGTTTTTTAATTTATTGAAAAAATTTTTTTAAATTACTTTAATCTGATTAATTCATAAACTATCTTTGAAGGTAACGGGTTTACCCCGTTAAATAACAAAGCGATATATTATACAGGTTTAGATCATTAGCTAGATGTTGATTAAAAACATCAATAATTTTAAAATAGTTTATTTAACGGGGTGAACGGGTGACGGGTGACTACCAGGTGAAGTTTTAATATCATTATAAACGATGCTGATAATGGATCGTTTGAAAACCTAAAAAATTATTTTTATTAAAATTGGGCTAAATAGAAGCTATTTATTTTGTTTTTTAATTATTTAATTTTATATTTAACGCACATTCTTAAATTAGATTTTTCAAATCATTTATGTTAAATTTAAACCGATAGAGCTATGTCAACAAAAAAAATAAGAGAGCTGCTTGGAGATAAAGCGGATTATTATTTAAATCATGTATGCAAGACTGTGGGAAAGGAGCAGCTTAATGCTGCCGGGCCTGATTTTATTGAAAGGGTTGTTACTAATTCAAACAGAAATCCCAAGGTACTTCGCAACTTACAGCAATTGTTCAACCATGGTCGTTTGTCAGGAACCGGTTATTTATCAATTTTACCGGTTGACCAGGGTATTGAACATTCTGCCGGTGCATCATTTGCTCCAAATCCCATTTATTTTGATCCTGAGAATATTGTTAAATTGGCCATTGAAGGAGGGGCTAACGCCGTTGCATCGACTTTCGGTGTGCTTGCTGCCGTATCTCGAAAGTATGCGCATCGTATTCCTTTCATTGTCAAATTAAATCATAACGAACTTTTGACCTATCCCAACAAATATGATCAGATTATGTACGGGTCGGTTGAAGAGGCATGGAATTTGGGTGCTGTGGCTGTTGGTGCTACTATTTACTATGGTTCGCAGGAATCTTCTCGGCAGTTGGTTGAAGTAGCGGAGGCTTTCGAACTGGCTCATCAATTGGGTATGGTTACTATTTTATGGTGCTATACGCGCAACAATGCCTTTAAAGCGGAAGGTAAAGATTATCACACTGCCGCAGACCTCAGCTCTCAGGCAAATTACCTCGGAGCCACCATACAGGCAGATATCATCAAGCAAAAAATGCCCGAAACAAATGAAGGCGGCTTTAAGGCACTCAAGTTTGGAAAAACACATGAAAAAGTTTACAGCGAACTGACCAGCGACCACCCTATAGACCTTTGCCGCTACCAGGTAGTAAATTGCTACATGGGTCGTGTAGGGCTTATCAATTCAGGTGGCGCATCTTCAGGTGCTTCAGACCTCGCTGATGCAGTTACTACTGCTGTTATTAACAAAAGAGCCGGAGGAACGGGGTTGATATCCGGAAGAAAAGCTTTTCAAAGGCCAATGAAAGAAGGAGCAGAACTGTTAAATGCTATCCAGGATGTTTACCTTGACAAAAAAATAACCCTTGCCTGATTTATACCAGGGCAAGGACAGAGCTTGCATCAAAAAGGCTCAAATTAAAACAAAGTAAACTCTTTTTCGTAATTACACAATTTCTAAACAACAAAAAACAAATATGAATATACCGGACACAAATGTGGGTGTTACTGCATACGGAGTAAAAACAGGAATAATCACTTTTGATGACGATATAATTGAAGTTTTAAAAAAAACAATTAAAAAAAATCCTGGGTTAATAGAAGATGATGATATAGTTTGCATCACCGAAGCGGTTGTTGCAATAACGCAACACAACGTTGTAGAATTAAATGATGTTGCCGGGGAAATAACTTCAACACTAAAGCTGAAAAAGGATTCAACAATAGGGTTAATACATCCGATCCTTTCAAGAAACCGCTTTTCGATGATATTGAAAGCAATCGCAAGGACCGTCCCTGAAGGTAAAGTGATCATTCAGCTTAAATTTCCCAACGATGAGCAAGGCAATCCGGCCGTTGCAAAGGAAAAGGTAAAGAAGCTCAACAAAAGTTATAACGATGTTATTACCCTGGAGGAGATTGGAAATTACAGGTTGTTGCATCCGGAAACAGGAATGGATTATATTGATTTTTATGAGTATTTGATTAAAGAAGCCGGCTGCGAAGTTGAAATCTATCTGGCTAATTCAGTTGAACATATGGTTAACAAACAGCCGGATGCAATAATTGTCAGCAACGTTCATGCGAGAGAGGAATTTTTGGAAGATGTTAAAAATGGTGGTTTTAAAAATGCAATTACTCTGCAGGATATTTATTCAGACCCGGGAAAAAAGATCTATTCGGACTTCGGCCTTTTAGGTTCGAACGTTTTGGATCCTGTTAAAGAACAATTAAAGTTGTGCCCCAGAAAACCGGATGAAGTTTGTGAGAACATCAAAAAAATGATCAAAACTGAGTTTAATAAAGATGTCGAGGTGATCATAAATGGTGATGGTGCATATAAAGACCCTGAGTCCGGAATATATGAACTTGCCGATCCGGTATCATGCTTTGGCTGCACATCAGGGATAAAAAACAAAAACAGGGTTGGTGTTAAGACCAAATACCTCATGCAAAAGCTCTATAATGAAGGCAAAACAAGGGAAGAAATAGCAAAAATTATTGAAGAAGAGAAAAAGAAATTTGTTAAGAAGCAGCAAAAGCAAGGCTTTAGCGCACAAGGGACAACTCCTAGAAAAATAGAAAACCTTGTTTCATCCCTTGCTGATCTTATTTCAGGAAGCGGAGATTCAAATACACCCGTTATTGTAGTGCGCGGGTTTGCCTAATTGCCACAGCATATATGAGAATTTACAAGCTGTGAAAGATAAAAAACCTGCTAATAACATAACAAAAGTGTTGACTGTTTCAGAGGTTAATTGTTTTCGAAAACCGGCTTCTACGAAAAATTATACCTTTGTATTAGTTGTAAAAAAACAATGAAAAATTCTATCCTAATATCAAACCTTTACGGATATCACGGCATGGGCCTATATTCCTGCTGGATATGCTGACCTATTGATTATTTCTTTTTATTAATTTTATATTTGTTTAATTAAAAAACAGCTGATTATTTTTTTAAACACTTTGAGTAATACAGCTAATAAGGTGATATTAATGTTTTTTACTCTGTGTAACTCCGTGTAAAACTCTGTGAAACTCGTATGTGGTTAACAAACTTTTACCCGCCATGAAAAAAACAACTCAAGGCCTGATATTTGACATACAAAGCTTTTCCATTCAGGATGGCCCCGGTATAAGAACGACAGTATTCTTGAAAGGTTGCCCTTTGAAATGCTCCTGGTGCCACAACCCTGAAGGATTGGGTTTTGAACCACAACAATGGATTCAAGAACAAAAGACCGGAAAGCATATTGTATCAAAACCTGAAATTGTAGGCAAATATATGACCACAGGAGAGGTGATGGATGAAATAAAAAAGGAAGTTCTTTTTTTTGATGAATCCGGCGGCGGAGTGACTGTCTCGGGAGGGGAGCCACTATCACAACCGGAATTCACATTCAAACTTTTAAAAAAATGCAAAGAACAGCATGTCCATACCTGCGTTGACACATCAGGATATGCCCGGTGGGAGGTTTTTGAAAAGTTGTTGCCTGTTGCAGATATGTTTTTGTATGATTTGAAAATTGCAGAC
>PWZB01000033.1 GCA_003567625.1 Bacteroidales bacterium
GTGAAGTTGAGGGGTTATCAGCCAGTTGTCCTGGGTCAGATTAACACCATCCCATGATTTGGATCTTACGGCATAATTACCGGTATGAGGATTGTAAGCCGGTGGTCCGACTACATTCCATTTACGTCCGTCACCATCAAGATCAATATTTAGCCAGTCTTCAGGTATTGAACCGATTTCGAATGATTCATAATAAAAAGCATCAATTCCTTGTTCCAGCTTAAACATTTCATCTTCTCCGGGCTCGGGCCAGCCAAACACTTCGCCTGAGAAGTATATGTCGTGAGTGGCAGGGTCGAAATCAGTTCCGTTTGATCTTGAATCCTGGTGTACTTGAAGTTCAAAGACAACATCATAATCGCCTTCGACAAAAGCACGCTTTACCCAGTCACCATCAAAACCTTGCCCTACCATCGTCATCCATGGATTCCATTCTTCGGCATCTGCATTAAAACTTCTAAACATACCTCCTTTATCGGGCTGGGTTGCCGCGTCGTCAAAAATCGGCATGAAGTACCCGCTGCCGGGATCGTTCCATGTTGCACCTACCCATAATTCCTGTGAAGCATCCACTACAACGGTATCATCCAGTATAATATGTTCAACTTCCCATTCATCTGACTGTACTTCAAATTCCTGTTCGTGCAGCAATTCAAGATTGTCTTCATCAGGCCCCTGCCAGATCATAACCTTTGCCCAATGAGGGATACTGCTAACACCTATAAGGACTCGGGTAAGCTCCCATCCGTCAAAAGGCTCAAGGTCTATTTGATCAAAACGTACTGCAGATTGCCATATAGTGGGAACACCATATCCCAAAGCGCTGGCAATAACTCCGCTATCCCAATAAAGCCAATGACCGGGTGGTAAAGTATCCCTGCTATGCGTCGTTGCTTCTATCGGGGATGCAAGATTCTTGTGTTCAATAATAGCCTCCTGCCCCTGCGCATAAGTGACAGTAACAACAAGAATCATAAAGATTGTTAATAGTTGTTTCATTGTTTTAGAATTTTGGTTTAACAATAAAAAATAAAAAAATAGATTTAATTCTTAATAGTTTGTTTAGTGTGTCTGTTATTATTTGATATTAATTAGTTAGTTATTTATAAAAAAGATTAATTATCCAGTATTCTAATGTTATACTAATGCCATGAATAAATGTTTTGTTTAGTCATCGTTATCAGGTTATGTGTTGCAGTATGAAAACAAGTCAATTTGAACTGCCCGGTATTGCAAAAACCTTGCGCAGCTTTAATTTGCGAACTATTTGGATTATCCCTTTTAATGTATGTGTGTGTAATTGATTGTAATTCTGTCATAAACAATAATAATTTGCGTTGGCAAATATAATTAAACTTTTTTATTAACAACAAATTTTATTAAAAAAAAGTTTGTTAAAATGACTTTGTCGCTGTAAAATTGTAATATTCGCTGCTAAATTATAAAAAAAGAATTGATTTGACCAAATAAAATCGAATATTTTAAAAAAATATCTGTTTAAATTTAAGAAAATTATCAAAAACTGATTGAAATTAGTTTTATTTTTGATTTTTTAAGCATGACACACTTGGCAAATTAACTAAAAAATTCATTTACAATGAGAAAAATTATTTTACATTCATCTTTCGCATTGATATTTTTTTCCATTTGCTTTCTTTTTTCAAACGATGATTTACATTCGCAAATTCAATATGGTGGGATACCCTTCACTGTTTTGAAGGACATTCCTGCTGATGATATTGATGTTTTTACAGTGGCATTGACTGAGGAAATGATTGAAAGAAAGGGTTATTATTCACCTCATCCTGAACCGGGCGAGGCTATGCATGCGGGTTTTTCTTTACCTGCAGATATTAGCCCTTTTCAATCGGGAAGTTGGGATTTTATAGGTGATTCGCTTCAGATATGGAGGTTGAAGATAAGTTCTCCCGGGGCACATGCACTGGGGCTTGTATTTGATGATTTTGAGCTTTCGGAGAATTCCAGGATGTTTGTTTACAGCGAGGATAAACGGTTTATCATCGGGGCTTTTGATTACCGTAATAATAACAGTCAGAATGTTTTCACCACTCATATAGTTCCGGGGGATAAGATAATAATAGAATATGAATTTAAAATGGTACAGGGGGAATCAATGGTTAAACCGGGCAAATCGCCATTTAACATAAGTGACGTTATTCATATTACAAGCGGAGGCGGTATGTTTTTGGACAGTGGCAGAACTTGGGGTTTGGGCGAGTCGGGCTGGTGCCAGGTGAATATAAATTGTCCTGAGGGTGATGTTTGGCAGAATCATAAACGAAGCGTTGCACGGATGTTGATGAAGGTTGAAGATTCTTATTGGTGGTGTACCGGTGCTTTGGTCAATAATACTGCCCAGGATACCACGCCTTATTTCTTATCGGCCGCTCATTGTGGTGATGGGGCCGGTTTTCATGATATGATCTATTGGCAATTCTATTTTAACTTTGAAAGGCCCGGGTGCGAGGATGTTGGAACCCCGGCATTTGATATGGTTCACGGTTGTGAGCTGATATCGAAGGGCCCTTTGGATGGCGGTTCTGATTTCAGGCTGTTATTGCTAAGGAACCCACCGCCTGACAAGTGGAAGCCATACTACAGCGGTTGGAGTGTCAGCGAAAGTCCGAGCAGTGCCGGCGTGGGTATCCATCATCCTGCAGGCGATGCAAAAAAAATATCTACGTATAGCACGACCTTATCCAGCGCAACAGTTAAGGTAAACGACAGTAAAATGGCAGAAAACTCTGCCTGGCAGGTTTATTGGGATGAAACCGAAACAAACTGGGGCGTTCCGGAAGGAGGCTCATCAGGTTCACCGCTTTTTAACAACCAGGGGTTAATCGTAGGCACACTAACCGGAGGAACCTCAGATTGCTCCAGTCCTCAAAAACCGGATTATTACGGAAAAATGAGTTATCACTGGGAGTCCAACGACCCTGATAATGAAATGAAACAGCTGAAACCATATCTCGATCCAAAAAATACCGGGGCAACTATATTACAAGGTTTTGACCCTTATCATGTTGAACACCCGCCACCCGGATTTCTCACGGCAAACAACATAGACGGCGAAAGTGTCGAATTAGAGTGGTACAGACCCGGAAGTACACCAAATAAAGAGGGCTGGTATTCTCATGTTACCGATTACACTCATCTTACGTGGCAAGGCCCTGAAAGAGCAACACTATTTGATGCCAAAGATTTTGATTTCACTTTTCCTGTCACCCTTCAGAGAGTATCTCATATTTTTGCCGAACACCAGGAACATCCGTGGCCGCCTGATAACGGTAATAAATTCAGGTTTAAAATTTATGGCTCTGACGGTGAATTATTAATGTACTCTTCACCCCAGCTCACAGCCGTACATTTGAATGAATACCGATATACACTTGATAAACCGCTGGAAATTGATGAAAAATTTTATGTAGCCGTACAACCCATTCATAATAGCGGTCATCCTTCAACATTAATGAAACTGGTCAATTACGGAGCAGGACATTCTTTTTTTGGCAGCCCGGGCAACTGGACGCCATTTATGGATATACTTAATGCCGAGCAATTTGATTTCGTGACTAAAATATATATAACAGACCAGGATGGCAGGTCAGATAATGTTACGATGAGGCAGGCAAAGCCGGATGATAAAACTTTCCCGGAAAGTGAAATTACGGAATCCACCACTATTTTATTAAGTGATAAATATACGGCTCTTTTTGGAGACCAATACCATTCGCCTATGTATTACAGGCTTTACCGTGATGATGACATGATATTCCAGACCCCGACAGCCCAGACGAAAACATTTGTTGATGAACCGCCCGGTTATGGTTTTTATCAATACCATGTAACGGCAGTATATGAGGGCGGGCCAGAATCCGGGCCCTCGAATATGGCTTACGTTCTGCTTGATGAGCCATGTGATGAATATATTGATGAATTTCCTTATAAACAAATATTTGCAGAGGGCGAGCCGGATGATTGTTGGAAAATAGTTGAACAATCATCACATTCATGGCAGTTTACAACCGGTTATTCGACAGATAATGGTAATGTTGGTCCTGTTGAGGGGACATACTTCGTTTATGTGCCCGGCACAGATGAAGAGTTTCAAAACGAGTGGCTTGTTACTGCTCCAATAGATTTTTCGGCAGTTAACAGCCCGGCTCTCAGGTTTTGGTTCAATGGCAGCTATACCAGTTCGGTCATTGATAATAATTGTGGATTAAAAGTTTATGCAAGTGTTGATGAGGGTGCTTTTCATAAAATATGGGATCATACCATGCACCCTGGTTTTAGCTCGTCACAAAATGATTATGAATGGTTGCAAGCGTCGGTTAATCTTGCCGAATATGGTAATGAAGGAAATGCCAGGATTGCGTTTCAGTATGAGGGCAGGGATGGTGCCAATTTTGCCGTTGACAAGATTGAACTGATAGATGCCTCCGGATCACAATATTTTGTTTTACTGGATGCAGAGCCCGAACTTTCAGGTATGGTAACGGGAGAGGGTTTATATATGAAAGGCGAACCGGTCACCATTAAAGCCGTGCCAAACATTGAATATACATTTCAAAAATGGGAAAAAAATGGTGAGTTATTCAGCTCTCAGCAGGAACATTCTTTTATGATGCCTGCAAATAATCTTAGTTTAACCGCAGTATTTTCTTCTATAATATCGGTTGAAGATGAAACCGTATTGTCGGAATATATTGTGGGGTATCCCAATCCTGCAAAAGACAAATACAATGTTTGGTTTAACAAAACCATGAAAAATGTTACTATACGTGTTCTGAATATGCAGGGCATAAGGCTTGCGTCATATAATTATAATATTATGGAATCCGGGAACCTGGTGAGTATTGATTTAGCGGGTTTGACAAAAGGGGTTTACCTTGTTGATGTTGTTAGTGATGATCATCGAAAAACATTAAAAGTCAGCGTAATTGATCAGAATTGATCCTGTTAAGTTCTATATTTTTATTTTACCAAGGGAATTCCGGTTAATGTTTGTTTATATCATTATTGCCTGGTAATAAGTACAATATGATATTTTTTAACCTTAATTGAAATATTATTTATTACTTTGTGGGCTTTTTTGGCGACTTTTTTTGATCAATTATAATATTGTATTATAATAGTTTTGAAGATTTAGTTAACCGGCTTGAATTAGAAACTAAAAATTTGAGGAGATATGGAGATATGTCAATAAAATATAAAACAGTAGATCTTAAAAAGCGGATGCAGAGTGCATTTAAGGGCGGTGGTGAAGCGGCTATAGAGAAACAGGTTGCAATGGGAAAGATGACAGCGCGTGAGAGGATTGTATCTTTGTTGGATCCTAATTCTTTTCATGAATATGATCTTTTTGTGGAGCATGCTGCCAAGGACTTCGACATGGACAAGAAGTTTCTTCCGGGAGATGGTGTAATTACGGGGACCGGTACTATAAGCGGCTTTCCTGTTTGTATATATGCGCAGGATTTTACTGTTGCCGGCGGTTCACTGGGTTTGATGCATGCACGAAAGATCACAAAGATCATGGATCATGCGTTGAAACTAAAGGTACCGATAATAGGAATCAACGATTCGGGAGGGGCAAGGATACAGGAAGGTGTAAATTCGCTTGCAGGTTATGGTGAGATTTTTTATCGTAACACGAAAGCATCGGGAGTCATACCCCAGATCTCTGTTATTCTGGGGCCGTGTGCCGGCGGAGCCGTTTACTCGCCGGCTTTAACTGATTTTGTGTTTGTGGTTGATAAAATATCTAAAATGTTTATTACAGGACCGGAGGTTATAAAATCTGTTTTGGGTGAGGAAATAAGCATGGAAGATCTTGGCGGAGCAAAAGTACATTCTGAAATTAGCGGGAATGCCCACTTTTTTTCTGAATCCGAGTATGAATGTTTTCAGCAGATAAAAACGCTTTTTACCTATATTCCATGGAATAATTCAAAAAAAGCAGACCCGTTTCCAAAAAAAGCACCTCGTTCAAAGGTTTACGACATTGAAAAGATTATTCCCACTGATCCTCGTCAGCCTTATGATGTTCGCAATATAATTAAAGCCGTCAGTGATGATTCCGATTTTTTTGAAATACAAGGGAGTTTTGCTGCCAATATTGTTATCGGCTTTGGCCGTATCAACGGTCAAACGGTTGGCTTTGTTGCCAATCAGCCGCTGGTTCTGGCAGGTGTTCTTGATGTTGATTCATCTGATAAAGCCGCACGATTCATACGTTTTTGCGATTCGTTCAACATACCTCTTGTCACTTTCGTTGATCTTCCGGGGTACCTTCCCGGCATAGACCAGGAATATGCCGGGGTTATACGCCATGGTGCTAAAGTGCTTTATTCGTATAGCGAAGCTACTGTTCCCAAAACAACGGTTATACTTCGTAAAGCTTATGGCGGTGGTTATATTGCAATGTGTTCGAGGCACCTGCGAGCCGACTTTGTCTTTGCATGGCCCACTGCAGAAATAGCAGTTATGGGCCCTGAAGGAGCTGCAAATATAATCTTCAAACATGCAATAGCTAACTCGGACAACCCCGAAGAAATGCGGAAAAGAAAAATAAAAGAATACAGAAGAAAGTTTGCAAATCCATACGTCGCAGCAGCGCATGGATATATTGACGCAGTGATAGAACCTGCAGAAACAAGGAAAGTTGTTGTTCATGCCCTGGAAATATCATCGCAAAAATCAGAACGCGGACCAAAGAAAAAACATGGAATTCCACCATTTTAGAAAAGAGGGTGTAAGAAATGATTATAAGTTGTGAGTCGGGAATAATTAAATGATAATTGCTGAGAGCTTTGAACTTTTATTCGGGCGAGTAGTAATCTTAAGAAATATGGCAGATAACAAAAAAAATACCGGGCAGGGAAAAAACAGTAAATATATCACCTTCAATATCGAGGGAGATCAATATGATACTTTTGCAAATCGTAAATTTTTAAAGCGTAAGCCTCACGAGCCAATTACTCTCAACCTGGTAAAAGCTTTTATGCCGGGAGTAGTTAAAAAAATTTATGTCAAGCCCGGCGATAAGATGAAGGAGGGTTCAAAGGTACTGGTGCTCGAAGCTATGAAAATGAAAAATATACTGTTTGCCCCCGCTGCAGGATATGTAAAAAAAATCAATGTTGAAGAGGGGCAGATGGTGCCAAAAAACCATGTTTTGGTTGAGCTTGAATTGATATCCTGATAAACATGGAATTGCTGTTTGCCACAAAAAATCGTAATAAATTACTGGAGGTTCAGGCTTTTGCCGGGGAGCAAATTAAGATTACCGGGCTTGATTCAACAGGCTTTGATAAAGATATTCCTGAAAACGAACCCACCCTGGAAGGAAATGCATCTGCCAAATCATGGTATGTTTTCAAATTAACCGGGAAAAATTGTTTTGCCGATGACACGGGCCTGGAGATAGAAACCCTGGGCGGTAAACCCGGCGTGCATTCCGCCAGGTATGGCGGTATTAAAAAAAATGATATGGCAAATAGAGAGAAAGTGCTTTCGGAGCTTGTAAATGAATCAAATCGTAAAGCCCGGTTTCGTACTGTAATATCTTTGATCATTAACGGAAAAGAAAAATTGTTTGAAGGAGCAGTTTATGGTAAGATCATTGATGAGCCAAGGGGCGATAAAGGTTTTGGCTATGATCCGATATTCATTCCAAATGGTTATGACAAAACTTTTGCTGAAATGGAGCTTGATGAAAAGAACCGGATAAGTCACAGAACAGATGCCGTAAAAAAACTTATTGAATATCTGCAGGATGAGGTGATAGGATAGAAGTGAGCGAGTGGGAGTGTGAGAGTGTGAGAGTGTGGGAGTGTGGGAGTGTGAGAGTGTGAGAGTGTGAGAGTGTGAGAGTGTGAGAGTGTGAGAGTGTGAGAGTGTGAGAGTGTGAAGGTGCGGCTTAAGAGAAGCAGGTAAGGCAGGTGGCAACAGGTTACTGATAACCGGCATTGTGCAATGCTTCTTCAATAACAATGGTAAACAGTTCGGTAATGCTTATTCCGACAACTTCGGCTTGTTGCGGGACAATGCTGGTGGCTGCCATGCCCGGCGTGATATTGACTTCAAGAAAAAATATTTCTTTTTCTTTACTGATATAATCGAATCTTGCGATACCTTTGATCTCAAGTTTTTTATAAAGGTAAGCCGTTAAATCCCTGATTTTGCCGGTCAGCTCTCCGGATATCCTGGCTGGTGTGATCTCATCGGCAGCGCCTTTGGTGTATTTTGCCTCGAAATCGAAAAATTGTGCTTTTGTCTTGCTTATTATTTCGGTAACCGGCAATACCTTTATTTTTCCTTTCTGTAAAAAAGCGCCGCATGTGAGCTCTGTTCCGTCAATATACTCTTCAATGAAGACTTCATCATCGTGTTTAAAAGCTTCTTCAACAGCCTTCATAAGCTTGCCGGGATCATTTACCAGTGTTGTGCCAAGGCTTGAACCTCCCTTGTTGGGCTTCACAAAAGCAGGAAGATTAACAAGGGAAAAAATATAAGAAGTGCCAGGTTTTTCTGAAATATGATACTTTACCGATCTGGCTGTCTTAATTCCCCATTGAGTCATTAACAGTTTGCAGAAGTATTTGTTAAAAGTTAAAGCTGAAGCAAGCAAACCGGCTGTAGTGTACGGGATATCAAGCATTTCAAAATAACCCTGCAACTTGCCGTCTTCCCCGGGTGAACCGTGTATCGTGATTAATGCGCAGTCAAAGCGTATCTTTTTTGCATTTAAAGTAATCGAAAAATCATTTTTATCAACAGGATATTCGTTTTGATCATCATCAAGGTAAACCCACTTTTCTTTGATGATGAGTACCGGAAAAACATTGTACCTGTTTTTATCAAGGTTTTTGCAAATGGTTTTTGCACTGTCAATTGAAATTTTATATTCGCCTGAGTAACCACCTGCAATTACGGCAATATTTTTCTTTTTCATAAGTTGTTTTTTTGATTTTACGCTTTTCGTAAATTTTTTAACAATCTGTGTTCTGTATTTTTAATCATTACTATCTGATTAAAATATTTCAAAACATATTATTATCAATATAAAATAATTACTCTGATAAAGATGACTATTTTGAAGGTAACATTTATATTTTTTTGCGTACCTCTGCGTTATAGTTGTTGCGCAAAGGTACGCAAAGGTATCGCAAAGAAGCGCAAAGAATTATTTTGTTTTAATAACATCAATAAAATTAACACAGAATCTGGCAGCTATATTAAATTTTAATCTGACAGTAATGATTTTAAATATTAATATTTTGATGTTGTTTAAAAATATGATGGCAAAATTGCAGATTTTTTTGGATTTTAACGGAGTTTGTTAAAAACAAATACCAGGAAAATTGTTATTAAAACGGTAAAAATCAGAAAAACGTGCAAAGGAACTAAAATCATCCGGTCGCCCGGTTTGTACATATTTATAATTTTATACCTTACAATGCCATTTTCGTCAAAAATATAAACCACATCCCTGTCTAACGATACTATTACGATTTCCTTTCGCATGTCTTGTATTTCTTCGGTGGTGTACTCTGCCGTATCTTCAAGAGGCTGGACAGGTACTCCCTGGTTACAGCTGACTGTAAAAAGAAACAATAATGATAATAGTGGTATTGATTTTTGCATAAGCCGGATATTTGGTTATTTTTATTTTGTTTGACTGCCTGTTCTGCAAAGATCGATAGCTGACGTTGCGGGGTTGGAACGTTAAGATGATCAATTTTTTTGACTAATGTTTTCAGAAATTAGGACTTTTTGTCCATCAAAACCATGCAAATATACACAGAAAAACCAATCATTTGCCAAAAAAGGGATGGCATCGCTCTGTTAACCATAAGTCGTGGCACGACTTCACAGATAAGAACATAAAAATTAAGATCTAACTTAAACACCCGGAACAAAAGTCGGGATACGACTTTGATTGATAAAAAGGGGATGCCATCCCTGTGTGATATTTCATCAATCGTTAAAGAAATTAACTTTTTAAGCGGTTATTCTAAGTATTTTACGCACAGAACAAACTCCCCCTTTTAGCTTTATGCCCCGCTAACCTTTAGGCAACGAGATACCTCACTCCGCTGGCGCTTCGTTCGGTATGACATGCGGCTAAGGTGATAGGGGGGGAAAGGGCAGCGGCGGCGCCGCTGCCCTTTCCCGTCTCTACAAACCCTTTATGCACAGTCATTTCGAACGCAACGACAGTGGAGTGAGAAATTCCGGTATAGAACAGGAAAACGTTTATAAAATCCTTTTACGTTTATTCGGATGGTGTTAAGAGCTATGAATGCCATCTCTGTGTGAGTTTGATCCAGAGTCGTACCCCGACTTTCCTTCGTCGTGCCCCGACTTCACAGATAAGAACATAAAAATTAAGATCTAACTCAAACACCCGGAACAAAATTCTGGGTAGGACTGTGAAGCATTTCAGTGTCGGGGTGGCAGGATTTGAACCTGCGACCTCGTCGTCCCGAACGACGCGCGCTAACCGGGCTGCGCTACACCCCGTAATATTTATTTTATAACAGCTGATTTATGCGGA
>PWZB01000044.1 GCA_003567625.1 Bacteroidales bacterium
GTGAAGTTGAGGGGTTATCAGCCAGTTGTCCTGGGTCAGATTAACACCATCCCATGATTTGGATCTTACGGCATAATTACCGGTATGAGGATTGTAAGCCGGTGGTCCGACTACATTCCATGTACGTCCGTCACCATCGAGATCAATATTTAGCCAGTCTTCAGGTATTGAGCCGATTTCGAATGATTCATAATAAAAAGCATCAATTCCTTGTTCCAGCTTAAACATTTCATCTTCTCCGGGCTCGGGCCAGCCAAACACTTCGCCTGAGAAGTAAATGTCGTGAATGGCAGGGTCAAAGGCAGTTCCGTTTGATTTTGAATCCTGGTGTACTTGAAGTTCAAAAGATACATTATACTCGTTTTCAACAAAAGCACCCTTGCACCAGTCACCATCAAAACCTTGCCCTACCATCGTCATCCATGGATTCCATTCTTCGGTATTTGTATTAAAACTTCTAACCATGCCTCCTTTATCGGGCTGGGTTGCCGCGTCGTCCATAATTGCCGGGAAGTACCCAGTGCCGGGATCGTACCATGTTACGCCAACCCACAATTCCTGTGAAGCATCCACTATTATGGTATCTTCCAGTATAATATGTTCCCATTCCCATCCTTCCTGTGCGTCAAATTCCTGACTGATCAGCTCTTCGAGCTCGTCGCCACTGGGTCCCTGCCAAACCACAACCTTGGACGAATAAGGAGGATAAAAAACTCCCACCCGAACCCGGGTAAGCTCCCATCCGTCAAAAAGCGCAAGATCCAGTGTATCGAAACGGATTGCGGTTTGCCATTTCTCTGGTACCCCCACGGCACTGTGAAATATTTCATCATCCCAGTGGAGCCATTGACCAGGCGGCAATTCATCCCTGGTATCCACTACCACTTCCGGGGCTGATTCGCGAAGCTTGTGTTCCAGTATCACTTCCTGCCGCTGTGCATAAGTAACAGTGACAGCAAGAACCGTAAAGATCGTTAATAGTTGTTTCATGGTATTAAAGCTTTAGTTAAAGATATATATCGCTTAATGTGATGAATATACTAAAATACCACATTTGTGGTAATTTACCAAATAAAATTCAGTTAAAGACATATTCTTATCGCACAACCTGCACCCGTTCGGTTATCATGCTGTTTGCAGTATGTATCTGCACAAAGTAAACACCTGTTTGCAGGTTATGCACATTGATTTCAGTATGTAATGCATCCACTGCCATATCCTTGATCACCTGCCCGCTGATATTGAGCAAACGTATTTGCTTGACAGGTTCGCTTGATTCAACAGTAAACTTGTCGGATGCAGGGTTGGGAAATATTGATATATCAGCAGCAGTAAGTTTTTCAACGGTTGTAACATCTCTAAAATTGGCAGTGAGCTCTATATCATAAGCCGGCATAATTACCGTTGTTGTTTCTGATCCGGGATCATCAACATTATCAGTATCACCTGTCCAATTGACGAATTTATATATGTTTTCGTTTTCATTAGCTTCAGCAGTAATTGTTACTTCCTCACCTTCTTCATATTCTCCATCACCATAAACGTTACCGCCTTCTTCGGGTTCAATGTTAAGTGTGAGAATAAATTTTTCGGGATGCAATGTTACGTTTACGGTAAAATTCTCCTTATTCACACCAACAATATCTTCAACTGACAGGTAACCTTCTTTGGTTACTGAATAGTAGTAGAAGCCAACTTCAACGTCAGTTATAACAGCCTTACCTTCATTGTCAGTTTTGTAATTTTCTTCATCGAAAATAACTGTTGCACCTTCGATAGGATTATCATCAACATCCATCACATTAAAAGTAACAACACATTCGGGGTCATCTCCTTCTTCGAGTGTTATCTCCAAAGAAATATCCTGATCAATAACTTCGACTTCTCCGAGATAGGTTTTGTAACCCTCTTTGACCACCATATAAGTATATTCACCTTTTTTTGCTTCAAAGCTGGCATAACCATTAACATCGGTATAAAGAACGAATTCTTCAACAAATGCCTGTAGGTTCCAGTTATAATCCAGGTCATATTCCTTAAACATAGAAACCCAATCATGTCCGATCCTTATCAGATCGCCTTTACCGGCAATGGCAGGTCCTCCATCACAACCGGCAGGGAATCCATCCTCTGTATCAAAGTTGACTCCAAACCATAAAACATCAGTACCATCTATGATAAAAGGACTATCAAGCTCAACAACATTCCATTCTCCCACTACGATATCATCAACATCTTGAAAATAGGCTGGTATAGCATCCTCTCCCACCCATATTACTAACCTGTAGTCACACGCTTCATAATTTGGGAAAAAGCTTATTTTCGTAATTTGCATGCCATGATATTCAGCTATTTCAGGCGGTTCCCAGCGGCTTGCTATATCAAAAACAGCTGCACCACCCATACCTATTGCGGTTACATTTTCTCCACTATCCCAATGTATCCAGTCACCTCCCTCTCTTGTTCTTGAAATAAAAGGCACCGGGTTTGATTTCTTTTGTGAAGAAGGCATATAGTGAACTGCTTCAGAAGACCCTGAAGTAAAAGAAGATCTGTAACCGGGTTTATCACTTATATTGGTTGTCAACCTGTAATCTTTGTTTATATCTTTGGATGATATGTTGATCTTTGCATCTTGCACAGGGTCATTGAATTGATCCTGCACACTGAAAGTAACAATAAATGCTTCAGATCTAAAATTGGCAATAAGCTTGACGTCATTTCCGGGCATTTCGTATTGAAAGTTTGCTTCACTGCTGATTTCTATTCCATCTTTGTCAGTCCAGTTTTCGAATATAAATCCGTAGTTTGCGACGGCTGTAATGTTCACCGTCGCGCCTTTTGCATAATTGCCTTCTCCCATTACAATTCCGTATTCTTCAGGGTTCGCTGAAAGATCAAGAGTGTATATTTCAGGGTCGGTCTCTTCCTTGTATGCCGCAATAACATGCTTAATTTCCCTTAATGTACGTGCATTATCACCATCTTCAGGATGCCCTGCAGCCTCACCCATATATTCTATGTCGGGATTGGAAAAATATGGAACCTGTTCTGCATCAATGCCATCTTCAAAAAATTGTCCGCTTGTATACGTCATAACATTACAATACATCTGATCATCATCTCCCATCCATCTCCAGCCTGCTGACCAAAGATTTTCGGGCCAGTCAGACCATATTGTTGGTCCGGGGCTGTAATTTTGTTCTTTATGATGATGGCAACCCATATTGTGACCCATCTCATGAATATGAGTATATCCTCCACTTGCCTGTTGTACACGTGTAAGTGAAAAGCCATAAGCAGGCATGCCGGATTTCGATGTAAGCAACCAGGCAAGTCCTCCAACATCAGAGACATTTGCAAAAAGTGCCACCAGGTCAGCTCCATATAGTTCCCTCCAGTCATGCACCTCATCCATATAGCCCGGTATTTGATAGCCATTCCAGGTATTACCCCAGGGGTTGAAATCAGGTGAAGCCGTTAACCTTATTAAATCAACACTTGAGTTATCTCCCACTTCCTCATAATCAACCAAAGCAGAATTTACAAGTGTCACAGTCATGCCGATCTCACTATTATCCAATACCAGTTGGGCCTTTTCCATGGATTGTGCAATGGTATTTAGGATTGAACCCTCGTTACTGTTTGCCCACATTGCAGCAGCAGGTGTATAAACAATCATCACATCCACGTTGGCAACATCTTTAGAGCTTTTTTCAACAGCTTCTTTTAGTCTTTTTAATTGTCTTTCATCCATCTGAGGATAATCATCAGGAATTAATGGCGGCTCAGACTCAATAAAAGAAAGTTGCGAGATATCAAGGTGCTTGAGATAAGTATAGCCGCTCTCAGTATCAGTTTTTATCCTGTACCTTTCATTCTTTTCAGTAAGCCTGATCGAAGCAGTAACCAGATTGTCAGTTTCAGACAAAATAAGATATCCCATAGGATAATCATCAAACCTGGCACGAATAGACAGGGTACCGTTTACGTTCCGGCTTACGCGATCAATTGTAGCTAAATTTGAGTCGTTATCAAACAGCTCAATTAACAGCTTATCCCCAATACGGTACGATTCTTCATCAAACATTTTATGATTAAACTCAACTGAACCAAGATTTTTGTATGGCAAATACAAGTTCTCATCCCTTAAATCCTCTGAACCTTTAATACTTTCAAACATTTGTATGGACTCCTGGCCGGTGAGAGTCAATAACGAAAATTGTAAAAAAAGAAAAAGAAAAAGAAAAAAAACAAGTTTCATAATAAGTGAATTTTAAAAAAATTAATATTAATTATTTAAATTAAGTTCCTGTCCTTATATTTTATTCAGGTAAAGGAAAACATCCGACTTTTTCTAAGTTTACCTGGTGCTTTAAAAACAGGGGCGAAACCCCATTTATCCATTTCTTTCTATTCATTCAAAAAAAACCGTGCTTTGATACAAATAAAAGAACAAAGTTAATTAATGAAATTTAAAATTTTATTGATTAAAAAAAATGAAATTATGTGCAGATCCTTACGTACCACTCATTACTATTTACAGGCAAGGCCTTTCATGTTACAAGTCCCGGAGATTTTTCCGAACTTCCGTGATCACTTTCAATTAATGCAAAACCTGAATCCGTTCAGTTATCATATTATTAGCGGTGTGTATCTGCATAACGTAAACACCTGTTTGGAGGTTGCGGACATTGATTTCAATGCGCAATGCGTCCACTACCATATCTTTGATAATCTGCCCACCGATGTTTATCAACCTTACCTGTTTGATCATTTCGCTTGATTCAACGGTAAACTTGTTGCGTGCAGGGTTAGGAAATATTTTCAGCCTTACACCGGAAGGTAAAACAACGTGGGTTTTGTCTTTAATCATTGTTAATTTCATAGAAACATCTTCAAACACGTAAACCGTGCCGGTAACGTCATAATATCCTTCTTTTTCAACCTTATAATCGTAAATTCCGGCTGTTATGCCTTCAAACAGATAATCACCCGGCGGATTTTCAACGCCATCGAAAGTCACAACAGCATCCGGCACAGGTTCACCATCAAGATAAATTTTAAAATTCACAGTGAAAGTTTCAACATACATTGTAACATTCACAGTAATATCATCTTCTACAACAACTTCATCTTCAACGGTTACGTATCCATCCTTCTCTACCTTATATTCATAGGTTCCCATTTTGATGTTCTCGAAAACATAATAACCCGGCTCATATTCTTCCCCCCCGAATGTAATAACCGCCTCGGTAACAGGACTGCCATCTTCGTCTGTAATATCAAAAGTAACCGTAAACATCAGAGCCTCCATTATAATATCCACTGTAACATCACCATCCACAATATTTACAAAAACCAAACCCTCAACGGTGATATAACCATACTTTTCAACTTTGTATTTGTATGTTCCCTCTTCAATACCTTCAAAAATGTAATCACCTTCGTTATTGGTAACATCACCCAGGGTAATGATTGCATTCGTAATGGGATTACCTTCCCCGTCTTTAACTTTAAATTCAACTGCAAAGGTTTCATAATCTTCGCCTTCCACAAACGGAGGTATCTGGTTTTTTACACAATGAATGGCTCCACCCCAGCCGATCATGGCATTACAGTTGATACCTATAATGGTTTTTTCGGGAAGAAGCGTTTCATAGGTTTCAATAGCCTGAATATCATTGATGTGGTCATAAACCGGCACCAAAACCACGTCATTTACTATAAGGCTGTTAATATAGGTTTTCCAATTATCTGCTTTTGGAATTTTATGAACCTGGTATTCTTTTCCTTCGGGATGTTCGAGTGAGAGAAGAGTCTGATAATTTTCCTCAAGCGGATCGTAATCCGGGTGATTCTCATCTACCGTACTGATAATGAATGTAGTGTCGTTAAGCAATTTGATCTGCATATCGAGATGTCCCCAATAATCATTGGTCATAGGACGGAAGGTATGGATCTTTTCGATATTCATATAATGATATAAAATGCTATCAATTTCTTCCTGCGGAATGGCAGGATTATTTGTATAAAGCCTGTCGGTGGCAAAGAGCTGACCATGGCTGTCAACCATGTAATTACCACCATCAAATATTATATGCATAAAACCATAATAGTTCAAATCCCAATATTCTGCCAGCCTTTCGGTAAGGTCCTTATCGCCATGATAAGAGGCAAAATCATTAAAACCCACAAAAGCCAGTTCCTCATCATCATAAATACTAAAAGGACCATGATCCCTTATCCAGATACGGGCTCCGTAAACATCCAAAAAAACGATATTTTGAAGCGGCACTTCATGGTTTTGCAGAACTTCGATGATAGTGTATTTATGCGTTTCATCATTGGTTTGTAAATAAACCTTAGCCTGTGATTGAATACCATTGATCACTTGCACTGCAATCTGGTCGTATTGATAGTTGCTATACGGATTCCAATACATTATCACTCCTGCAACATAGTCGTATTCAGGTATGGTTGACGGCTTCACAGGCATGTCGCGAAATCCCCCCGCCCACGTAAAAACAGCAAGAAGAACTGAGAAAATAAAGATTGTAAAAGCTTTAAACATATAATATATCATTCAAGCGGTTTGTAATAACTGTTATATATGTAACAGGCTATATAAAACAACTTTTTTTGTGTTTGTTAATAATAACGTGGTTGGGGTTTGGATTTTGGCAGTGCTAAATTACAAAAATTCGATCAACCCGCCTTGCCGGACTGATAATTTATTTTGTTATAAAACCCCGGAGCTTTTGGGGCCTCCTTGTTATCTTCGCTTAACGCGTAATCTGCACCCGTTCGGTTATCACACTGTTTGCAGTGTGTATCTGCATAAAATAGATACCTGTGCGCAGGTTGTGCACGCTGATTTCGGTTTGCAATGCATCCACTACAATATCTTTTACCACCTGCCCGCTGATGTCTATCAGACGGACCTGTTTGATAGTTTCGCTTGATACGACGTGAAATTTATCACGTGCAGGGTTGGGGAATACAGAGACATCAATTGTTTGTATGCCTTCCGCTATATTAGCCAGCTCAAAATCGGCGGTAAGGGAAATATCTTCTGCGGGCATAGTTACTGTTGCTGTTGCTTGCCCGGGGTCATCAACATGTTCGGTATCGCCTGTCCATTCAATGAATCCCCAGCCTTCACCGGCTTCGGCAATAATTTCCACTTCCTCGCCTTCAAGGTATTCACCACCACCTTCTACTTCACCACCCTCTTCGGGTTCAGCCACAAGTGTGAGGGTGTATTTCTCCGGTGGCGGTGGCTCTTCATCCGAAAATTCGGCTGTAAGTGCAATATCATATCCTGGCATAGTTACAACCGCTTCGGCTGCTTCAGGATCATCAATATAGTCTGTATCACCTGTCCATTCTACAAACTTCCAGCCTTCGTTCGGAATTGCGGTAATGTCAACTTCTTCGCCTTCGGCATACTCGCCTTCACCTTCTACTTCACCCCCTTCTTCGGGGTTTGCAATAAGGGTGATCTTATATTTTTTATAAGGGTAATTATGGTCTCCCGGCTCCCCCTGCCATTGTAAATAAGGATATGTTTCGCCTTCTATTATGCTCCATATCGTTTCGAAATTCCATCCTGTGAATGTTCCCTGTAATATCATCTCTTCGGTAGTTTTACCTATGCCGCCACTGCTGGTTGTCTGACCGGATGTTTCTATGTTCCAGAAGCTGTTTGAAACAATACCTCCAAAGTTATATCCCACAAGTCCGCCAACATCCATGCTACCGCTCACGCCTCCCGTGGAATATGAATCATCCACAGAAGTTTCCCAAATGTATCCTACAAGTCCGCCAACGGCAAAACCACTATTTACATCACCTGTAGCATAAGTGTCAGATATCATTCCGCCTTCACTATCTCCTATAAGCCCCCCGGCACAATTATTTCCGTTCACAGCGCCGGTAGCATAAGAGTTATAAACCGTACCGTTAAGGTTTCTTCCAACGAGCCCGCCGACATACCAACCACCTTTAACATTACCTGTAGCATAGGATTTATATACCGTGCCTTGAACGTTGAATCCCACAAGACCGCCTATTCTGCCATCGTTTGCACTTACTTCAACTGCAGCATGCGAATTTTTTACTGTGCCGGGGCTGTTTTCGCCCACCAACCCCCCTACCCTGTATCCTCCGCTTACATAACCCGTAGCATGAGCACTTGATATCTCACCACGATTATGTCCAGCCAGTGTCCCTACTACATAGTTACCCCCGCTGACATCCGCGTCTGTCAGCCCGATATCTTTCAACACACCTTCCTCGCCGATGTATGCCCACAATCCGATGTTGTTCGTGCCGGGGCGGTTAATATACAAATCCTCAATTATATGCCCGTTGCCATCATAATTTCCCATAAACCGGCTGGGCTGGCTGCCGATCGGCAGCCAGCCCACACCTTCATTCCATGGAGGAACGTCAAGGCTGATATTATCAATCTGTTTAAAATATTTATCCTTGTGTGCATCTCCAAGATAGTTGCGAACATTGTTAAGATGTTCGGCTGTCGCTATCAACCAAGGGTCACCCATGGTGCCTGAACCACCCGCAAATTCATCCCTGTTTTCACCCCGAACATCATTGACGCCGGGAAAAACAATAATTGTTAACAAAACAATCAGTAAAGAATATTTTATCTTCATAAATATTAATTTATAAAAATTGAAACTATTGCCGGCTAAATGCCTTCCCGGGCCATATTAAATCAGTAAATCACTCCAGGATCTCAGCATCACCCGGTATTTCAAAATCAAAGAAATCATTTTTTGATGTGTCGTTAATTTTGATGTCAGTTAACTTAACCTGGTTAATGATTGAGTCATTCTCATTAACGTAAACAAACTCGGTCAAGGTAAGCGGCATGTTTAATTCCGGGTAAGATTCGTAATCGGTAAAATAGGTTTTTACCAAAAGGTTTTCATTCGTGTCATAATATGAAGCAAAAAAAGGCATTTGATCTCTGTAGGTTATTTCAACATAATTAAAAAGGTGCTTCATAAATCGTGGCGGCATCCATTTTGTAATAGCCCTGTCTTCATCAAACTCATTACTTTTAAATTGAAACCCCATATCATTAAAGCCTTCTGCAGAAACGTTCCTGGATAAAATGAAGAATAAAATATTGTCTTCAGTGTTATAATCAGGGTTTTGTTCATAAAATACCTGGTTATTTTTCTTATCATATAAAGCCAGTTCTCCTTTTCTGTCAGTTATTGCAATCTTGCCGTCAGGTTGAATATAGTTTTTTACGATTGTGCCATTTTCTGACGTAAAATATATATCGGCAATTGTAACGGTCGTTCTGCCTTTATAAAAGCTGTGTTTTTCCATTTTAAAGTAAATTGTGTCAATGTGCGGGTCATTTAAACCTACCAAAGGAATTGCCATCCATAATACCAGGGCAAGAAACAACTTGTGAGGGCGAGGATATAACATACCGGGTTATTTTTAAAATTATTAAACCAACATATTTTGCAAATTATAAACAAATACCAACAAACCAACTTTATCAGCTACAAATATACAAAGGCTTTGCGAAGATTAAAAACCAAACAAATATCAAACTTATAAAAATCAAATTTCAGATAAAGCCGCTGTAAAATTATAAATAATTACAAACAATACCATAACCTTCAGCAATAAACCGTAACGGTAATTTTTCTCTTTCCTGCATTATTTCGAAACTCACAAAGATAAATACCCTGCCATGTGCCGAGCCTGAGCTTTCCTTTGCTTATGGGTATTGTAAGGCTCACGCCGGTTAAAGAGCTTTTAACATGTGCAGGCATATCATCTGCTCCTTCAAGGGTATGAGTTAAAAACGGCATCCCTTCCGGTACTATATGAGCAAAAAAGCTGTCAAAATCATCGCGTACTGACGGGTCGGCATTTTCATTTATCGTCAAACCGGCAGACGTGTGATGGATGAAAAGGTTCATCATTCCCTCTTCAGGCAATTGCCCGACATTTCTTAAAACAATATCAGTAATAAGATGAAAACCCCTGTTAAAACGTGGTAATGAGAATTCTTTTTGTTGAATCATGGTGTGGTGTGTTTAATGTTGTATGCTAATTTATGAAAAATCTCAAACCCCAAATCAAAAAAAGTCGGCAATCTTCAGTCGGCAGTCTCCAGTCGGCAGTCACCGATTACCGATTACCTCTCACAACTCACTTCTCACAACTCACTTCTCACAACTCACTTCTCACAACTCACTTCTCACAACTCACCTCTCACAACTCACCTCTCACAACTCACCTCTCACAACTCACCTCTCACAACTCACCTCTCACAACTCACCTCTCACAACTCA
>PWZB01000058.1 GCA_003567625.1 Bacteroidales bacterium
ATTTGCGGTGCCATCAATATTATTGATCATGGCAGAAAATTATTCCGGTTGTTTATAAATAAGAGTAATGAAAAGCAGGGGCTATATTCATTTATATACCGGCAACGGTAAGGGCAAGACCCCTGCTGCAATAGGATTGGCTATTAGAGCAGCAGGAGCCGGGAAAAAAGTATTTATTGCGCAATTTGTGAAAGGCATGCATTATTCGGAGTTGGAGGCATTAAAGCGATTTACTGAGATTGTGGTCAGGCAATATGGTTTGGATTGCTTCATCAAACAACAACCTGCCTTAAAAGACATTGAAGCAGCACAAAGAGGATTGCAGGAAACGGCATCAATAATCAAAAGCAATAAATATGATGTTGTTATAATGGATGAAGTATGCGTAGCACTTCATTACAGGCTTTTTGATACCGGGGAGTTGACATCGGTTTTGAAAAAAAAGCCCGAAGCTATGGAAATCGTTATGACAGGGCGTAAAGCACCGAAAGAGCTTTATGAAATATCCGATCTGATTACCGAAATGAAAGAAATAAAGCATTATTATAATCATGGAGTGCAGGCAAGGAAAGGAATAGAGCATTGAACCGGAAACAGTTTTCTTAATCTTGCCAAGTCGGTAAAAATATGTAAAAATTTAAACGGTTTTAACTAGCTATTGGTTATTTTTGCAATAATTTTTTATTTATCAGATAAAATTTAGAAAAGAAGATTTTTTATACATGGCTGTTATTAATTCGGTTTTGTCCTGGTATCTTAAAAAACGAGTATCCAAGATTGAATACTTGATAAATAAGCCTCATGAAGTGCAGGACAAAATGTTGAGGGGTTTGATAAAAAAGGCTTGTACAACCGAATGGGGAAAAAAGCATGAATACCTTTCTATTAAAAGTTATGATGAATACAAAAATCGTGTTCCTCTCAGCGATTATGATTCTTTTAAACCTTATATAAACCGGACAATAAAAGGAGAAAAAGATATTTTATGGCCGGGAACTATCAAATGGTTTGCTAAATCATCCGGTACTACAAACGATAGAAGCAAATTTATACCGGTAAGTTATGAATCTTTGCATCATTGCCATTACCGGGGCGGCAGGGATGTTTTAGGTGTTTATTGTCATAATCGCCCTGATACTCAAATTTTTAGGGGCAAGGGACTTACAATTGGCGGCAGTCAACACATAAGCGAGATTAATAAAGAGTCGTACTTAGGCGATTTGTCTGCCGTATTACTGCAAAATGTGCCATTCTGGGCTGAAATGTTGCGCATACCAAGTTTGAATGTTGCCCTTATGGAGGATTGGGAAAAAAAGCTCAATATAATAGCCAAAGAATCTATTAGTCAAAATGTGACCAACATAAGCGGAGTACCTTCCTGGAACCTGATACTTTTGAAAAAGATACTTAACATAACAGGAAGATCAAACGTACTGGAGGTTTGGCCCAATCTTGAGTTGTTGATACATGGCGGTGTCAGCTTTTTACCTTACCGTGAGCAGTATCAAAAACTTATCCCCTCAGATGCTATGTATTATCTTGAAACATATAATGCTTCCGAAGGCTTTTTTGCCTTACAAGACATTAAAGACTCCGACGACATGCTTCTTATGCTTGATTATGGTGTGTTTTATGAGTTCATACCAATGGAGCAGATGGAAAATGAATCTCCTGAAGCATTATCTCTTGACCAGGTAGAAAAGGGGAAAAATTATGCGTTGGTAATATCAACTAATGGAGGCCTTTGGCGGTATATTATCGGCGACACGATAATGATAACCGATACCAATCCTTACAGAATTAAAGTATCGGGTCGGACACGAAATTATATTAACGCTTTTGGTGAAGAAGTTATAGTTGATAATGCGGATAAAGCCTTATTCAAAGCGTGTAGAGAGACCGATGCAATAATTAAAGAATACACGGGGGCACCGGTTTACCTTGGCGATAATAGTTTTGCAGCGCATGAATATCTCATAGAATTTGAAAAACAACCACAAGATATTGAAAGCTTTGCCAAAATTTTCGACCGTGAACTGCAAAATATAAATTCTGATTATGAAGCAAAACGCAGCAGCGATATTATGTTGAAAAACCTTATAGTCAGAAATATGCCAAAAGGCACTTTTTATAAGTGGATGAAAAAACGAGGCAAAATAGGCGGGCAAAATAAAGTGCCAAGGTTATACAATACCAGGAAATATGTGGAAGATATCCTTGTAATCAAAAACAAATTATAATAACTTCATGAATCATTTGCTGCTCCTTATCGTTGTATTTTTAATCTTTTCCGCTAACAAATCAGGCGCTCAATTTGGCTTTGATTTATTAATAAAATCGGATGCATTCTTCTTCACTATTGATCCTTTCGGCAATGTTTATCTTGCAGAATCAGGTGCTATTATAAAAATAGATCAATCAACCGGGAAGAAGAAATATTTTTCCGATCCGATGTATGGCAATTTCGAAATTATTGACAGTTCTGATCCGCTTAATATTATTGCTTTTTCAGCTGGTTTGGGCATCATTGTCTTTTTGGATAAAAACCTTGTAGAAAAAGAATCGTTTTCAGCCCAAAAAGACCTTTTTTCTGAAAAACCCGAACTCGCATGCAACTCACAGCTCGAAGGATTCTGGGTCTATTATCCGGAAAAATGGCAATTTTTCAGAATAAACAGAAAAAACCAGGTGCTTACTTCAACAATTTCAATGAACAAGCTTGAATACAATTTTGCGCAGCCCTGCTTTATGATTGAAACCGGTTCGCGCCTTTATGTTTCCGACTATGAAAACGGCATTTTCGTTTTTGATCTCTTTGGAGGATTTTTGTTTAAAATACCTCTGAAAAATATATGCACATTTCAAGTAAAAGACAATTATATTATTTACTTCACAAAAAAACATTTATGTTTGTATGACTTTTTTCTTCACAAGGAAAGATTGTTTTTGCTGCCTGAAAATGAAATCAAAATGGGGCGGGTACATTATCCCTATGTTTATATTCATACCAAACAAGGGATTAAAAAATATTTTACCAAAATTGAGTTATTCTGAAAAGCAGATCTGATCAGGATATTTTTTACTAAAATAATTTAATATGCATATAGCTATAGCTGGAAATATCGGTTCGGGAAAAACCACCCTTGCCGGATTATTATCAAAGCATTACGGGTGGGAAGCTCACTACGAGGATGCTGAAACCAATCCCTATCTGAATAATTTTTATGAAGATATGCAACGGTGGTCCTTCAATTTGCAGATATATTTTCTCAACAGCCGTTTCAGGCAAATTGTTGAATTAAGGAAAGCGGGCGGGAAAGTAATTCAGGATCGTACAATTTATGAAGATGCATATATTTTTGCCCCCAATCTTCATGCAATGGGATTGATGTCAACACGTGATTTTGAAAATTACCGCAGCCTGTTCGACCTTATGAGCTCATTTATTGAACCGCCTGATGTGCTTATATATTTGAAAGCCAGTGTCCCCACACTTGTAAACCAAATCCAGAAACGCGGAAGAGTATATGAAAACTCGATCAGGCTTGATTACCTCAAAAGGCTTAATGAAAGATATGAAGAGTGGATTAATAATTATGACCTGGGTAAAATGCTCATAATAAATGTAGATGAAAATAAGTTTAGCGAAAATAAATCCGATCTCGGCGAAATCATACAAAAAATAGATGCCGAAATACATGGCCTGTTTTAAACTTTTCACTTATATAATATAAAGCAAATGCATTTTACAGGTATAATACCCGCACGTTATGCTTCGACACGCTTTCCGGGCAAACCGCTGGCAATGATCGGTAATAAATCCATGATAAGACGCGTATATGAACAAGCACTAAAAGCCCGAAAACTCAGCAAAATAATTGTTGCTACCGATGACAAAAGAATTGAAGAACATGTCAGAGAGTTTGGTAACGTTATTATGACCGGCTCGGAACATAAAAGCGGTACTGAAAGATGTGGCGAAGCAGCAGAAAAACTCACCGCAGAAAAATTATTGACAAAAGACGATGTGATCATCAACATTCAGGGAGATGAACCTTTTATTAACCCGCAACAGATCAATCAACTGGCGGAAATATTGCAAAATCCTGCTGTTCAAATTGCAACACTCGCAAAAAAAATCATTTCAACCGAAACGCTTTTTGATGAAAATAGTGTTAAAGTCATGCTGAATAAATCATCAAAAGCAATCTGCTTTAGCAGGACACCATTACCTTATTGCCAAAATACAAAAACAGCAAAGTGGTTGAAAAATAATGAATTTTACCGCCATATCGGCCTGTATGGATATAAAGCCGATACATTGCTTGAAATTGTCAAATTGCCTGAAGTAACGATCGAAAAAGCTGAAAGCCTCGAACAGCTTAGATGGATTTATAATGAATATGATATTTATGTCGGTATTTCGCAATATGATAACTATGCAGTTGATGTTGAAGAAGATATTGAAAAAATACCGAAAAATTTGTATGTATAAGTTATTGGCAATTAGGTTACAGCTTTACTTTGTGAAATTTCAGGGCGTATAAATATGAATTTTTTCATTGTGAAGTTAACAGTTATGTGCTCTTTGGAAACATAGAAAAGCATTATTGAAAACAAATTTTTTGTTATAAAAATCAAATAATATAATTTAAGATTAACTTTGTAAACAGTTTTTTATAACTTAGCGTTATAATTTACGTATTAATTAAGAAATGAAGTTTTTATTACCTATTTAAACTAAATTTAAAATTATGAAAATAGGAAAATACATATGCGAGCTGCTTTTTGAAAAAGATTTTGTAATTCTACCCGGATTTGGCGAGTTTACGAAGAAATATATCCCTGCACGCTTTGTGCCTGAGTTGAAAAAAGTTGAAAAACCTGTCAAAATAAGCGCTTTTTCAGACAGAAAGAAGGATGATGACGGTGTATTATCATCTTTTATAGCTAAAAAAGAAAATATTGACCATGAAAAAGCCAGGTCTTTCATCACTGCATTTGTAAAAGAGATGAATGAGACCTTGCAATCGGGTAAATCGGTCGAATTGGAAGAAATTGGTAAATTTTCACCGGGTGTTGGCGGCAGTATTACTTTTGAGCCCGACGAGTCAATAAACTATCTTAAAGACAGCTATGGTATGGATAGCGCTAAGGAACCTGAGAAAAAGCCTTCGGAAGAGCCAAAATCTGCTACCGATAAGATAAGCGAAAAGCCCAAGGAGACGCCCAAAGAGACGCCCAAAGAGACGCCCAAAGAAGAAGCTGTTAAACCACAGGCCGGGGCACCACAACCCGAACCTAAGAAACCCGAGCCTAAGAAAACCGAACCGGATAAGCCATTAGAAAAGAAAGAACCTGTAACGGCGGCTAAAACACCAGGTGTTGCACCAAAAGAGCAAAAACCGGCACCCACCGAAACTGCCAAAAAAGAAAAGGCAGATGACGAAAAGAAGAAACCTAAGTTATCACCGGCTATAAAATGGGTAGCCTTTGTTGCAATACCTCTCCTGGTAATAATTATTATCCTTGTATTTAATTTCAGGTATATTATTGGGGATGGTGTTCCTGACAGGGATATTGGTTTTTTCGACAGGGTGAAATCTATCTTTGTTAAAGTGGAAGAACCTGTTGAACCGGTCCCTGAACCTGTTGTTGAAGAAGAAGAAATTATCGAAGAACCCGACCCGGAACCGGAAAGGCCTCCTTATGAACCTGAGCCGGGGCGAACAGTTTATCACATAGTTGCAGGCAGCTTTATTGAAAAACATAATGCGGAAATTTTTGTTGATAACCTCAGACGTCAAGGAGCTACAAAAGCTTCTTTATTCGAACAAGCCCGGACAGGCCACTACAGGGTCAGCTACGGATTCTACTATAGCATGCAGGAAGCTGAAAGAGAACTCGAAATAGTCAAACAAACAGTAAATCCCGATGCATGGATACTGAAAAGATAAATTGTTGTATTTTTTATAGAAATAAAACAATTTAACGTGGGCAAAAATAAACTTAAAAAATTTGCCGAAATAAATTCTTTTCCTAACGTTTTACAGCCTGACTATATATCAGATACAGCGCATTTTCAATATAAGGGAAAATGGAGTAAAGATTTTTTCGGGAACAACAATCCCCTGGTGCTTGAAATAGGTTGTGGCAAAGGAGAATATACCGTTGGCCTTGCAACAGAACACCCGGACAAAAATTTTATAGGAATAGACATCAAAGGCGACCGCCTCTGGCAAGGAGCTAAAAGATCACTTGATGCAGGATTGAAAAATACGGCTTTTCTCAGGATCCAGGCAGAAAAAATAGAACAATATTTTGGTGAAAATGAGGTGTCAGAAATATGGCTTACATTTCCCGACCCGCAACCAAACAAACCCAGAATAAAAAAACGACTGACCTCTCCGGCTTTTATTGAAAGATACCGAAAGATACTCGTGCCAAACAGCCCCGTTCATCTTAAAACCGATAATAAAACGCTTTTTGAGTTCACACTTCAGGTTATTGAAAAATACAATCTTAAGCCAAATATAATATCAAACGATCTTTATAACTGCAATGAAAAAAGACTTGATAAGGCTGCAAAAAGCATACAAACATATTATGAGAAGTCTTTTGTGGAGGAAGGCGCTGTGATCTATTATCTGAAGCTTTCGCTTGGCGATGAGTCAAAAAGTTGAAAAACAATGGTTGAAATATCATTTTTCGAAAAAGTTTATGATGTTGTATTGCAAATTCCTTATGGAAGGGTGACCACGTATGGTGCTATTGGACGATATCTCGGCAGCGGCAGGTCTGCCCTTATGGTAGGGTGGGCTATGAACAAATCGCATACGCATTCTAAATATGTACCTGCCCACCGTGTTGTTAACCGCAATGGTATGCTTACAGGTAAACATCACTTCGGAGGGCATAACGTAATGCGGCAATTGCTCGAAAACGAAAATATAAAAGTCGAAAACGACCAAATCGTGAATTTTGAAAAATACTTCTGGGATCCGTCAGCAGAAATAAACAAACGTGAATACTAAATATAAACGGCTTTTTATAAAAAGCAAATATCCAACAGGGTTAATTTGTGGATAAAGACTTTTTAGGCCGGACTCACTCATACATTGAAAACAGATTTTTTCAAACCAAACCACAATAACCATTGAACAACTTAGTTGTAAATATTAGTTTGATAAACAATCTTTCGAAAAAAACGTTATACAAATAATCAAGTAAATTTTTTATTTAAATTAAACATAACATAAAATGACAAACTCGAAAAGCGAAGAACTGATAAAAAAGGTTAAAAACGTAATTGAACAGATAAGGCCGCATTTACAGGCAGACGGTGGTGACATTCGTTTTGTGGAACTCACCAGCGATAATGTAGTTAACGTTGAGCTCCTGGGAGCTTGCGGCACTTGCCCGATGAGTACCATGACACTGAAAGCCGGTGTGGAACAGGCAGTTAAAAGAGAATTACCCGAAATCAAATCGGTAGAAGCGGTATAATTGAAAGTAAAAGAATTAATAAATATTTACAGGTCGGATGAACGTGTTAAGAATATTGCCGCTACTTTAAAAAACACAAGTGCCGGCAACTTCTGCATTAAGGGTATGGCAGGATCATCGTCTTCGGTTATCGCAACGGCAGTATCAAAATCCCTGCCTAACCCTTCTTTGTTCGTTTTGCCCGATAAAGAAGCAGCTATATACTTTTTCAACGACCTTGAAAGTCTTTTAAATGAAAATGAAAAAGATTTTCCAGCCGAAAACCGTTCGGTATTTTTCCTGCCCTCTTCATACAAAAAGCCCTTCGAAAAGCCTAATATTGACAATAACAACGTGTTAATGCGCTCGGAAATTATTAACAGGCTTACACGCAATAAAGGTAAATTCATGATTATTACACATCCCGAAGCAATTGCCGAAAAGGTGGTATCAAAAAAGAGCCTCAGGGAAAACACAATCACTATCCTTAAAGGTGAATCCGTATCGGTTGATGTTATTATTGACCTGTTGGTGGAAAATGATTTTGAACGTGTTGAATTTGTTATTGAACCGGGACAGTTTTCAGTCAGGGGAGGTATCGTTGATGTCTTTTCTTTTTCATATGAATATCCTTTCAGAATTGAAGTTTTAGGAGATAAAACGGAATCCCTCAGGACTTTTTGCCCCGAAACACAACTGACAGTCAGGTTGCTCGACAAAATAGAAATAATGCCTGACATCAGGAAAATGGCACACGGCGAAAAGTTTACCGACTTCTTTTCGGCTGTTCCTTCTAATGCTTTGTTGTGGATTGAAGATGCAGCCATAACATGTGAAATTATTGAACAGAGCTTTTCAAAAGCCTGCGAAATGTTTCATTCTCTTTATCCCCCGGAAGAGAATGACTTAACAACCGAGGATGTTTTTATTTCAGCACCTTCTTTTATAAAAAAGCTGCAAGAATTCAGAGTAATTGAATTTGGCAGACAACATCTTGCTTCTGATGATAAAATCTTTGAATTCAGCTTTTCACCCCAACCATCCTTCAACAAGAATTTTGAGCTGTTAAGGGAAAACTTTCATCAGAACACTTCTGATGGATACCGGAATCTCATTTTATCTGACAATCCGCGTCAGATCAACCGCCTGCACTCTATTTTCGATGTTATTACGGAAGAAAAGAATGATACTAAAAGGTTTGTGCATGACATTATGATGATTGCACTGCATAATGGTTTTATAGATCATAACAATAAGATAGCCTGTTATACCGATCATCAGATTTTCGACAGGTATCACCGTTTCAGGCTTCGTGACAGGCTTCCGGCTAAACAGGCTTTTACATTGAAAGAGTTTAGCAATCTAAAACCGGGCGATTATGTTACACACATTGATCATGGTATTGGTATTTACAGCGGTTTGGAAAAGATTGAAGTTAACGGAAAAATACAGGAAGCCATCAGGTTAATATATAAAGGTGGAGATATATTGTACATAAGCATCCACTCATTGCACCGGATTGCGCGTTATACTGGCAGTGAAGGGAAGCCTCCGGCACTGCACAGGCTCGGTTCAAGTGCATGGAGTAATCTTAAAAAGAAAACCAAGCAGAAAGTTAAAGATATTGCCAAAGACCTTATTAAGCTTTATGCTGAAAGGAAGACAAAAAAAGGAGTGTCATTTCCTCCTGATACTTACCTGCAAAATGAGCTTGAAGCATCATTTATTTATGAAGATACTCCCGACCAGGTAAAAGTTACAGCCGATGCAAAGAAAGATATGGAAGCCGATCACCCGATGGACAGGCTGATATGCGGGGATGTGGGCTTCGGAAAAACCGAAGTGGCTATTAGGGCTGCTTTTAAAACCGTAGCAGAAAGCAAACAGGTGGCTGTACTTGTACCCACCACAATCCTGGCTTTGCAGCATTATTATACCTTCTCGGAACGGTTAAAAGACTTTCCGTGCAATATCAACTATATCAACAGGTTTCGCCCGTCAAAGGAAAAAAAAGAGATACTCAACGATCTTGAAAACGGTAAACTTGATATAATCATAGGAACTCACAGGCTTGTAGGCAAAGATATCAAATTCAAAGACCTGGGTTTGTTGATTATTGATGAAGAACAAAAGTTCGGTGTAAAGACAAAAGAGCAGCTCAGGAAGATCAAGGTGAATGTTGATACTTTAACCCTTACAGCCACTCCTATACCCCGTACGCTCCAGTTTTCACTGATGGGTGCACGAGATCTTTCACTTATCAATACGCCGCCGCCAAACCGTTACCCGATAGTGACCGAAGTACATGTCTTTAACACGGAACTTATCAGGGAAGCCATTATGTATGAAGTATCAAGAGGCGGACAGGTTTTCTTCGTACATAATCGCGTTCAGAATATTATTGATGTTGCACAGATCATCAAAAGGGTTTGCCCTGGAATTGATGTGGCAATAGGTCATGGGCAGATGGATGGCAACAGCCTTGAAAAAGTCATGATTGAATTTATTAACGGCGAACATGATGTTCTGGTTTCTACAACTATCGTTGAATCGGGGCTGGACATACCCAACGCCAATACCATCATTATCAATAATGCCCACCACTTCGGGTTAAGCGATTTGCACCAGATGAGAGGCAGGGTGGGACGTACAAATAAAAAAGCTTTCTGCTATCTTATTGCACCGCCAATGAGTATTCTTACCGACGAAGCAAGAAAAAGGCTTAGAGCACTTGAAGAGTTTTCAGAGCTTGGCAGCGGCTTTAATATCGCCATGCGTGACCTCGACATCAGGGGCGCAGGTAATATACTGGGCGCCGAGCAAAGCGGTTTCATTGCAGAAATTGGTTTTGAAACATACCACAAAATCCTCGATGAAACAATTACTGAACTCAAAGAAAATGAATTCAAAGAAGTATTTAAAACAGAAGATGGAAAACAAGAAAAATTATATATTGATGAATGTTTTCTTGAAACAGACCTGGAACTGTTGATCCCGAGCGATTATGTGTCAAGTATCCAGGAGCGGCTGGTACTCTACAAAGACCTTGATTCAATAAACTCCCATAAGGAATTGGATTCTTTTGCAGAAATGCTGCGCGACAGGTTCGGTCCTATACCTGAAGAGACACTGGGATTGTTCGAAGCTGTGAAACTTAGGTGGACGGCTGCAAAACTCGGATTTGAAAAAGTAGTTATTAAATCGGAAAAATTTATAGGATATTTTATATCAAACCCCGATTCGTCATATTACAATTCGGATATATTCAAAAAAGTGTTGCAGTTTGCACAAAGCAACAGCCGTTTGTGCATGCTCAAAGAGAGCGGTCAAAAATTGAGCCTTACGATAAAAAATGTCAGTAACATAAACCGCGCTTTTGAACATATAAAACAGATGGATGTGTGATCCCCCTGCTCACCGCACCGGCACCCTGCATCCTGCACCCTGTACTCTGCACTCTGTTCTTTGTTCCTTGCTTTCTGCTTCCTGCTTTTCGTTCCTTGCCCACTTCATCATTCCCCGCCCCGCATGATCTCGCTGATATCACTCATTATTTTTTTTGCCAGATTGACGGCTTTCACTTCCGAATCGCTTTCGGAGTAAATACGGATGATTGGCTCGGTATTGGATTTGCGAAGATGAACCCATTCTTTATCAAAAAAGATCTTTATACCATCTTGCCTATCAACTTTGTATTTATTATACCTGTCAGAGATATTAGATAATATTTCATCAATACCAATATTTTCCGGCAGTTCAATTTTATTTTTTGAGATGAAATAACCGGGCAGAGTTTTTCTTAGGGAACTGCACGTTTTACCTGATTTAGCAAGGCAGGTCAAAAAGATGGCTGTTCCTGTAAGCGCATCCCTTCCATAATGCATTTCCGGATAGATGACACCGCCATTTCCTTCACCACCAATCACGGCATTGACTTCTTTCATTTTCTCAACTACATTGGCTTCTCCCACCGGGCATGAATAGTGCTTCCCCCCATGCCTTCCGGTAACATCAGCCAGGGCTTGTGAAGAGGAAAGATTGCTGACAGTTGCAGGTGTGTTGCCATTATAGTTTTGCAGTACATAATCGGCAACAGCAACCAGGGTATATTCTTCGCCAAAAGGTTCGCCGTCTTCAGAGATAATAGCAAGCCTGTCAACATCGGGGTCAACGGCAAAACCTGCATTGGCCCTGTTTTTAACTACCTGTGCGGAAAGCTCGTTGAGGTGCTCCGGTAATGGCTCCGGGTTATGCGCGAATAAACCGTCGGGTTCGCAATATACCTTAATTATCTGTTTTACCCCTAAAGCTTCCAAAAGCATTGGCATTGCAACCCCGCCAACCGAATTGGCACCATCAACAGCAACCCTGAAGTTTAACTTTGAAATAGCATCTGTGTCAACAATTGGCAAGGATAATATCTTTTTTATGTGATTCTTCGTTAATGATTCATCTGCTACATATTTGCCCAACTTATCAGCAGGCATAAAATCAAAATCCTGCGAACCGCTGAGCTTAATGACTTCGCTGCCTTCAATTGCATTCAATAACTCACCATTTTTATTCAGAAATTTTAACGCATTCCAGTTTTTCGGATTATGGCTGGCGGTAATGATTATTCCTCCCTGTGCATCAAATTCTTTTACTGCAACTTCAACAGTTGGCGTTGAACACAACCCGCCGTCAATAACATCTATTCCCATTGACTGAATAGTGGCAGTTACAATCTTATTTATCATTTCTCCGGACGTTCGGGCATCACGACCGATAATAATTTTGATTTTGCCATTGTTGTTTTTTTTCTTCAGCCACATGCCAAAACCACCCGCTATTTGTATAATATCAAAAGGTGTAAGGCTTTCACCTGTTTTACCGCCTATTGTGCCGCGAATACCGCTTATAGATTTAATCAAAACCATATTAATAATATTTTAGTGCAAAAATACTAATGTAATAAAACAATGCACCGGTTTTGTCTGTTTTTTAGTGTTTGTTATTTGTAGTTTTAACCAAAAAATACACAAATATTATTAATAAGACAATTATAATAAAATAAATTATAACAAAATGGCGATATAAATATTAGAGTCTATATTGATGATGTCTTAAATAAAGATTAATTTTGCATTTGTTTTTATTGATTTGGAGGAAAAATATTGAAATTAAGATATTTTTTTTATTTAATATTTATCTGTCTATTCACGCATTCAGGCTGCAACCCGGCCAGGCATTTGCCTGAGGATCAGTATTTTGTTA
The DNA here is from genome assembly GCA_003567625.1 of Bacteroidales bacterium. Lineage (GTDB taxonomy): Bacteria > Bacteroidota > Bacteroidia > Bacteroidales > UBA7960 > PUKZ01. The sequence continues at coordinate 12,742 of PWZB01000058.1, forward strand.
ACAAGAATGAAATTGAAGTTAAAGATGCGGATATTCAGACACGGGAATTACGTAACTATATAAGGCAAGTTCCTAACCGCCGGATTTTTGGGTTTTACCGTTTTCACCTTAATGTTTACCTGTTTGCTGACCGCCGTGAAGAAAGCCGGTTTACTAATTGGCTGAAAAATGCAATAGGAGAACAGCCTGTGATTTATAACCCGGTTTTAACGGAAAATACCGCAAATCAATTTAAGCTGTATCTTCAACGAAAAGGCTATTTTGAAAGCTCGGTCGATTACGATGTTGAGTTTCTTGAAAAAAGGAAGCATGCAAACATTACATACTACCTGGAGGGCGGTAATCCTTACCAAATAAGAGATATAACATATTCCATCCCCGATCCCCGCGTGGCCGAATATGTTTTTAATGATACAATTAATTCTCTTATAAGGCGAAGTGAGATTTATGATGTTGATATATTGCAAAAAGAGCGTGACAGGATCAGCCGTAATCTGCGTAATGATGGTTTTTTCCATTTTTCACGCGATTATATTCATTTCAGAGTTGACAGCACATTAAAAAGCCACAAAGTTGATATTGATATATTGGTTAATAATCCTGTAAAAGTTTACAGGGTTGACAGAAGGGATTCTGTGGTAACAAAAAAACACAAGAGATATAAAATTGACAATATTTATATTTTTCCGGATTACCTGGCGTTAAGATCTCCTACTGTCAAAAAAGATACTACCGTTTATTATCATATTAACAACAAGAACGATAAAGATTCCATTGCCTATTATTTTGTACACCATGAGCCATTAAGGATAAAACCGTCGGCAATAATAAAAAATCTGCGTTTTGAACCCGGTGATTACTATAAGGTAAGACATTTAGAGCAATCATATTCTTTTTTGTCAGCCTTAAGGATATTCAGGTTTACAAATTTTGTATTTGATGAAAGTCCCAGGGAACATTTCAATTCCGATACACTTGGATACTTAAATTCAAGAATACAGCTTACGCCTGGTCCGGCTAATTCTTTTTCAATAGACGGCGAGGGATTTAACACAGCCGGCAATCTTGGCGTGGGAGGAAATTTTTTATTTCAAAATCGTAACATTTTCAGGGGTGGAGAAACGTTTAATATCAGGCTAAAGGGAGCTTTAGAACTAGCCGGAGATTTGGCAACAGACGATATCATTCAACATTTGCCTTTTAATACATTAGAATTTGGTGGTGAAGTAAGCTTCGATTTCCCGGATTTGTTATTGCCATTTACAATTGAAAGAATATCTGCCGTTGCGCGACCTAAAACCACTATAATGTTAGGTATTAATTTCCGGCAACGACCTGATTATACAAGGTATATATGGAGCCTTACCTATGGCTTTGAATGGAGCCCTTCGAAACAAAAGCTGCATAATCTCTTTCCGGCAGAAATAAGTTCTATCAGGGTTTATAATGATTCACTGCTGAGAGCACGAATACCCGAAGGCAATCCTTTGATCCTAAGCAGTTTTAGTGACCATTTAATAACCGGTATGAGATACCGGTATATTTATAACACTCAGCAAGTTGGCAGACATGTGGATTTTGTTTACTCAATAGTTAATATTGAAACTGCCGGAAATCTTTTATGGTTAGCCGGAAATATTTTCGACATGCCCAAAGATGAAGGCAGTTATACGCTTTTTAACATACCTTTTGCCCAGTTCGTTAAAGCTGACATAGATTACCGTTATTACAGGGTCTTTGACCGACGTAACACGATAGTGTTCCGGATTATGGGTGGTGCAGGAATTCCCTATGGTAACAGGGATGTTTTACCTTTTATAAAAAGCTATTATGGAGGAGGTGCCAACAGCATGAGAGCCTGGCCAATTTATACTCTCGGGCCGGGAAGTTATAGTCGTGAAACAAAAAATGACGAACAGTTCTATGACAGGTATGGCGACATTAAACTCGAAGCAAATATTGAATACAGATTTGATATTTATAAATCATGGAAGGGAGCCTTATTTGTAGAAGGAGGTAATGTTTGGTATGCCAGGGAAAATCCTGATTTTCCGGGAGGGAAATTTAACTTCGATACATTTTATAAAGATATTGCAGCAGGCGCAGGTATTGGCACAAGATTCGATTTTGGATTTTTTGTGGTTAGAATTGACGCTGCAGTACCTATACGTGACCCTGCCAAACCCCAGGGCGAAAGGTGGATATCTTCATGGCCATCTTTTTCTTTAAGAAAAGGAGACATTAACTATAACATCGGTATTGGCTATCCATTCTGATAATATTAATGTTATGGCGGTAAAAAGACAGGATTAATCACCCGGAAATTGCTAAAAGAGGAATTGATTGTGTGGAAGGATTTTTATGAAATTTTTTCGATATAAAATAGTTTGCTGATCAATATTTGTTTTTAAATACAATCAGTTCCAGGGCTGATAAATTTGCTTCTCACAATCATCCTGTAAAAACATTAACTTTGCAATTTTTTGAGATGATTCTGTTAATTAAGAGCTGTTTATTAATTTTTTATAGTTACATAGCCGGGTTAAATGAATACCGTCAATAACATAGATAAATTAGATCCCAGAGAATATTTACTTATCAAGGGTGCGCGTGTACACAATCTTAAAAATGTTGACGTTGCCATCGAACGTAACAGTTTGGTTGTCATTACCGGGCTTTCGGGTTCGGGGAAATCATCTTTGGCTTTTGATACTTTATATTCCGAAGGACAGAGAAGATATGTTGAAAGCCTTAGTGCTTATGCAAGGCAGTTTTTAGGGAGGATGCACAAGCCTGAGGTCGAATATATCAAAGGCATATCGCCGGCTATTGCTATCCAGCAGAAAGTCAACACGCGAAACCCGCGCTCTACTGTCGGGACATCAACAGAAATATATGAATACCTGAAACTCTTGTACGGCAAAATCGGAAAAACCATATCCCCCGTTTCAGGCAAAGAAGTCAAAAGGCATACTGTTTCGCAAGTTGTAGATTCAATTTTAAAGTTGCCTTCAAATACCACATTTATTATTTATGCGCCGCTGGATATAAAAAACGGACGCTCTTTGGAAAAGCAGCTTAATATTTTGTTACGGCAGGGCTTTTCCCGGATTTTGATTAATAATAAGATTTACCGTATTGAAGAGATAGTGCCCAATTTTAAAAAAATCAGAATCACCACAAAGCCGGCAATTGTAGTTGACCGTTTTATTGTTGATCGTGAACCTGAAAATGATATGGTTACAAGAATTGCTGATAGTGTTCAGACAGCATTTTTTGAGGGTGAGGGTCAATGTATTGTATCTGCTGTTCATAATGATAAAACGCAGAAAATGCACTTTTCCAGTAAGTTTGAACTTGACGGTATTATATTCGAAACCCCGTCAGTTAATTTATTTGCTTTTAATAATCCATACGGTGCTTGTAAAACTTGTGAAGGATTTGGAAGCATTATGGGAATTGACGAAGACCTTGTGATACCAAATAAAAATTTGTCGGTATATGATGAAGCAATAGTTTGCTGGAAAGGTGAAAAGATGGGCAAGTGGAAAGAACGATTGGTAAGAAATGCATATAAATTTGATTTTCCTGTACATAAGCCGTACCGTGAGCTTAACAGGGAGCAAAAAGAGCTGCTATGGACTGGTAACCAATACTTTTATGGGTTGAATGATTTTTTCAGGATGGTTGAGAAAAAAGCTTATAAAATACAATATCGTGTGATGTTGTCGAGGTATCGTGGAAAAACCTTATGTCCTGAATGCAACGGAACACGATTACGAAAAGATGCCTCATATGTGAAAGTAGGGGGGAGGTCAATAACAGAGCTGGTTATGATCCCTGTTGATGAGCTGAAAAAGTTTTTTGAAAATATTGCTCTTGAAGGTCACGAGCGGCAGATTGCCGGAAGGCTTTTAACAGAGATAAATAGCCGGCTTAATTATCTTAATAATGTGGGGCTTGGTTACCTGGCGCTCAACAGGTTATCCAACACATTGAGTGGTGGTGAATCTCAGCGCATCAATCTTGCCACATCATTGAGCAGCAACCTGTCAGGGTCGCTCTATATCCTTGATGAACCCAGTATAGGCTTGCATCCTTGTGATATACAAAGATTGGTTAGTGTTTTGAAAGAGTTGCGGGATCTGGGAAATACCGTGATTGTTGTTGAACATGAAGAAGAGATCATAAACGCTGCAGATCAGATAATAGATATCGGGCCTATGGCAGGTGTTAACGGCGGTGAAATCATATTCCAGGGCTCTTATGATGAATTGCTGAAAAACAGTGAAAGTTTTACCGCTCGTTATCTTAACAGGGAATTAAAAATAAAGATTCCTGAAAATAAAAGAAAATGGAAAGAATATATTGACCTTAAAAGTGTTAAACAAAATAATCTCAAAAATTTTGATATAAGAATACCGCTTCAGATAATGGTTGCAGTAACGGGTGTCAGTGGTTCGGGAAAAACATCACTTATTAAAGATATTCTTTATCCTGCTTTGAAGAAAATAAAGGGTGGCTATGCCTGGAAAACCGGTAAGTTTGATGATATTGACGGTGATTATGACAGGGTATCGGATGTTGTTATTGTAGACCAAAACCCTATCGGTCGTTCATCAAGGTCTAATCCTGTTACTTATCTTAAGGTGTATGATGAGATAAGAAAGCTTTTTGCCGGCCAGCCACTTGCAAAAACCCGAGGATATAAACCCGGATTTTTCTCGTTCAATATAGAAGGTGGACGTTGCCCCGATTGTGAAGGGGAAGGAGAGGTCATTATTGAGATGCAGTTTATGGCTGATATAAAACTGACCTGTGAAATATGCAAAGGCAAAAAATTTAAGGATGAAATGCTGGATGTTACTTCTAATGGATTGAACATCAGCGATATTTTGAGCCTGAGTGTTGATGAAGCTGTAGAGTTTTTTTCTAAGTGTTCCAAAGAAAAGTCTCTGTGTGGCAAGATCGTAGAAAAACTACGCCCGCTTCAGGATGTGGGAATGGGTTATGTTAATCTTGGGCAGTCATCAAATACTTTCAGCGGTGGTGAGGCTCAACGTATTAAGTTGGCTTCTTTTCTTTCAAAAGGCATATCACAGGAAAAAACACTTTTTATATTTGATGAACCTACTACCGGGCTGCATTTTCATGACATCAAAAAACTGCTTGCCGCTTTTGAAGCATTGCTGGAAAACGGACATTCGGTGATAGTTATAGAACACAATCCTGAAGTGATTAAAAGCTCCGACTGGATAATAGACCTGGGCCCTGAAGGTGGTGTGAATGGTGGCTACCTGGTATTTGAAGGATTACCTGAAGATATTATCAAATGCGAAAAATCTTATACCGGTAAGTACCTGGAAAAGCATTTAAAGCCATAAAAGTTAATATGCAAATATTCAATTTAATCCGCAAACCCTATTGTTGTGACAGACTCAATCTTTTAAATCATTTAAGTCTATTGAATCATTTTCTTCCATTACTGAAAGGAAGTATTCTCGTATTTTCATTTGCGTTACTGCGTAATCGAATGCAGTAGTTCCTTTATTATCTTTTGCAAGTATTTCTGCGCCATTTTCAACCAGGTATTCCGACATTTCTAAGTTTCCTTCAATTACGGCTTTCATAAGGGGTGTTATTCCATCATGGTTAGATGCATTGACATCGGCATCGTTTTGCACTAACTCTCTAATGAAGTGCTCCCGGTCCCTGTAGGGATGGATCATGACAGGGGTATTGCCTTTATTGTCGCGTGCATTTACATCAGCACCATGATAGATGAGGAATCTTACCAGGTCAAAATTTCTGGGGTTTTCAATGGCACTCATAAGAGGTGTAAAACTGCGATTATCTTTAGCTTCAATATTGGCTCCTGCATCCAATAAAATTCTGACGGTGCTTAAATTGCCGGCATTTACGGCAACCATTAGTGCTGTTGCACCATTATTTGCTTGTATTTCAAGTTCGGCTCCATTATCAATCAGACGGCGCATAATTCTGTTGTTTCTTTGAAAAGCAGCTTCCATAAGGGGTGTAAATCCGATATTATTTTGTATATTGACAGCAGCACCATGCTCCAGAAGCATCATTGCAATGTGGTAGCGGTTTAATTCGGCAGCTTTAATTAGCGGTATATATTGCGGATCGCCGTCACCATCCGGATTAGCACCCCGGCGAAGCAAACGCTCTGCCCTGTTTCGCCTGTCATCTTCTACAGCATTATATAATGCGGGTTGGGCAATTATCACCGGTACAAACAGTACCGTTAATAAAAGGATTATAATCGCGGCCTTAATTAATCGGGAAAACATGGTTCTGCGGTTTTTGATTTTAGATAAAATAATAAAGCTAATGTGATTTGCAAAAATAATTGTTTTGGATATTTTATGAATAATCCGGCATAAAAAGTTGTTATAGTTTCTTAAAGTGAACTTAAATGATATTTTCGGAATTTGCGATTTTTTCCTGTTTCATGAAAAAAGATATCAGTTGCTCTTCCATTTCATCTATCGAATCACAAAATTGAAATAATTCCAGGTCGTTTTTACTTATCATATTGTATTCAGCAAGTTTTTCAAGATTAAGTATATTTGCCCAGTATTTACGATCGTAGATCAATATTTTTATTTCTTTTTTGATTTTTTCTGTTTGCACCAGTGTAAGTATTTCCATTAGTTCGTCTAAAGTTCCGAAGCCTCCCGGAAATATAACCATTGCTTTTGCAAGATAAGCGAACCAAAATTTTCTCATGAAAAAATAGTGGAATTCGAAATTGAGTTCATCTTCGATATAAGGATTAGAGTATTGTTCAAAAGGCAGGCTGATGTTCAGCCCGATAGACATACCACCTGCTAATGATGCACCTTTGTTTGCAGCTTCCATTATACCGGGCCCTCCTCCCGAGCAAACAACAAGGCGATTATTTTTATTATAGCGTTTCAAGCTCCAAGTAGTAAGCCTCATTGCCAACTCAACGGCATCTTCATAATATATTGAGTTTTCCAGGTCTTTTTCACATTTTTTAATTTGATCTTGATCAGTGCTGCCTTCTTTTTTCAGGATTTCAATATTTTTCCTTGCAATATCGTGGGGTAATGTCCTGGCTGAACCAAAAAAAACAATAGTGTCTTTTATTTTATTGCGTTTAAAACGTGCTTTTGGCTCCAGGAACTCAGACAATATACGTATCTCTCTTGCATCCGGTGACATTAAAAATTGATGATTTTTATAAGCTTTTAAAGGTTTCGGTTTTTTCATACTGTTTGTTGTTTGAGGTGGCAGACTAAAATAAGGGTTTTTTATATAGTGAAATGATCTTAATTTATAGTTTTAAGTGCAAACTCTATTCTGTTAATTACTTCTTCACGACCAAGGATTGTCATAATTTCTTTAAGGTCCGGGCCTTTCGCATCGCCGACAAGACAAATACGCAAGCCTGTCATCAGAATACCGGTACTTACATTATGTTGCTCTATAAATTCATTTAAAGCTTTGTCAATATTGGAAACATTAAATGGGGTGATATCTGATAGCACTTGTAATACTTTTTCAAGTATTTCCGGTGTCTGGTCTTTCCATTTCTTTTTAATGGTTTTTTCATTAAATGATAATGGTGGTTCAAAAAAGAAACTTGTTTGGTCCCATAATTCATGTACAAAATTTACACGGTGTTTTACAAGTGACATTATTCTTGTTAGCTTATCCTGTTTTATACTATATTTTTTATCCCTGACAATAATCATAAAATCTTTTGCTATTTCTTCACTGTTTTTTTCAAGAAGGTATTGATGGTTAAACCATTTAGCTTTATCTGGGTTGAATCGTGCACCTGCTTTGCCGACATTTTCAAGTGAGAACTCCTTTATAAGTTCATTCATTGAAAAAATTTCCTGTTCTGTTCCGGGGTTCCATCCGAGCATTGCAAGAGTATTTACAAATGCTTCGGGGAAATAACCTGATTCGCGGTATCCGCTTGATGTTTCGCCTGTTTCGGGGTCTTTCCACATAAGAGGATAGACAGGAAATCCAAGTCTTTCTCCATCTCTTTTGCTAAGCTTCCCTTTTCCGTCTGGTTTGAATATCAAGGGAAGATGTGCAAATTCAGGCATTTGCTTTTCCCAGCCAAAAAACTTGTATAGCAATACGTGCAGCGGAGCTGAAGGCAGCCATTCTTCTCCGCGTATAACATGGCTTATTTTCATAAGATAATCATCAACAACATTTGCCAGGTGATATGTAGGCAAACCGTCAGCTTTCATTAAAACCTTATCATCTAATGTAGATGAATTTACTTTCAACTTGCCACGGACAATATCAGTAAAATGGACCTCTTTATTTTCCGGGATAAGAGCACGGATCACATATGGCTGGCCCGATTCGAGCTTTTTTTTTGTTTCAGTGGAAGACAGTGTTAGAGAGTTGCACATTAATTTCCTGGTAACAGCGTCATATTGTGGATTTCCAAGGTTTTCGCTTTCGATCTTATCACGCATAGCGTTAATTTCTTCAGGAGTATCAAAAGCATAGTATGCATGCCCTTTTTCCAAAAGAACGGATATATATTTATCATATATATATTTTCTTTCAGATTGCCTGTAGGGCGCATAAGGACCACCCATAAACGGGCCTTCGTTCCACATTATACCGCACCATTTTAGGGAATCATTTATATATGATTCGGCTCCTTGTACATATCGTGTAAGGTCAGTGTCTTCAATGCGTAAAACAAAATCGCCATTATGTTTCCTGGCGAAAAGATAATTGTATAATGCGGTTCGTACACCACCAATATGTAAAGGACCTGTAGGGCTTGGAGCAAAACGTACTCTTACTTTTCGTTTTTGCATTATTTTCAATAATCAAGTTAATCAGAGAACGGTTAAGTTGTGCAAATATATATAACTTAATTAAAGAAACAATGTTTATCAGTTGCTGATAAACGGAGTTTTTTGAAATAATGGTATTTTTCATTTATCAGTAGTGTAAAATCTTATAGTTATTTGAAGGATGCCCTATTCATTAAGCATTTCAGATAATGACATTATTTGTAACTTTTTAAAAACTTTTCCCAGTCAGATAAATGTTCGTTCTTTAAAACTCTTGGAAATTTATTTTGCCCACCTTCTTTACCTTTGTATTTCATATAATCGTAAAAGGTTTTTGAAGGGAGGATTTCGACAAAAACACCTTTAATGGCTGCAATTCTTTCTACGCGGTAGTCATCGTTAAGTATTTTAAGGTTTTCATCGATTTTTGTTCTTAAAGTATCCGGGTCAACTTCGTTATCGGTTCCGATATACCATTTATGAGCGAACATGGAATTGTGTTTAACACCGGTAACTGTGAATTCCCTGATTTCTATGTTAAGCTGGTCCTCAACTCTTTTTATAGCCATATTCATATTTTCCTGCGATAGGTGTTCTCCGCAAAGGTTAAGAAAATGTTTGGTTCGCCCTGTTATTATTATTTCGTTAAATTCGAGTGAAGTAAATTTTATCATATCTCCGATCAGGTATCTCCATGCGCCTGCATTCGTGCTTATCAGCAATGCATAATCTATGTCTTCTTTAACTTTATCTATTGTCAAAGTTTCCGCATCCGGTTTAAGGTTACCTTCTGTGTCGAAGTTCTTTTCATTAAAAGGGACAAATTCCATAAAAATCCAATTATTTAAGACCAGTTGCATACTGTTGGTGTTGGGCCGGTTTTGAAAAGCAATAAAGCCTTCGGAAGCCAGGTAGGTTTCAATATAAGTGATCTGTTTGCCCAGCAGTTTTTCAAATCCTTTTTCATACGGCCCGAATGAAACTCCGCCATGCACGAATATGCTAAGGTTTGGCCATATTTGGTGAATATTATCAACCTTATAGTGGTCAATGATTTTTTCCAGAAGTATCTGCCACCATGCAGGTACCCCGCAAATTACCCCGATATCCCATGACCTGGCTTTTTTGACGATCTCTTCCAGTTTGGTCGGCCAGTCACGTTCTTTTGCTATTCTTTTTCCGGGCTTATAAAAATGTTGAAACCAGAAAGGAATGTTTTTTGCCGTTATACCGGACAAGTCCCCTTCAAAATATGTTCCGTTGTAATTCAGGTGCGTGCTTCCGCCAAGCATTAATATTCCTTTCTCATAAAAGCCCTGCGAAAAATCATAACGTGCAAGCGAAAAGATCTGATTGATGGAAGTTTTCTTTATTGCACGCAACATATCATTTGTTATTGGAATTTGCTTACTCGAAGCTTCGGAAGTTCCGGAACTTAGTGCAAAATATTTGACTTTTCCGGGCCAGCAAACAAATGGCTCGCCATTAAGTGTTCTGTACCACCAGTTCCGGAATATTTGATTATAATCATGTATCGGAACACGTTGTTGGAATTCTTCTACCGGGTCGTGGCTTTTCAGTATTTCATTGAAACCATATTTTTCACCAAAAGATGTATTGGAAGCTTTTTTTAATAGTTTCTTCAATTCCTTGAACTGAATGGCATAAGGGTTTTTAATCTTGAAAATTGTCGGCATTCTGCCACGTAACTTAATTGCTCTTTTAACTATAGAACCTAAAACAGCCATAATTATAAAAGATATTTATTTTTTTTTTAAGCAAAAAAACATATTTAAAGTTGAAAAATTATTTATCAGGTCGCATTTGGGGGAAGAAAATGACATCTTGTATTGATTTGCTGTCGGTTATGATCATTGCAAATCTGTCAATTCCCAGGCCCAATCCTGTTGTTGGCGGCATTCCGAATTCAATAGCCTTTATAAAGTCTTCATCAATAACCATTGCTTCGGGGTCGCCTCGCCTGCCAAGTTCAAGCTGTTCTTCGAAACGTTTGCGCTGGTCAACAGGGTCGTTAAGTTCTGAAAAAGCATTACATATTTCCTTTCCACTGCAGATTACTTCAAAACGTTCGACCAGTCCGGTTTTTGAGCGATGTTTTTTGGCAAGTGGCGACATCTCTATAGGATAATCCATTATTATTGTCGGCTGTACCAGGTGAGGCTCACATTTATCACTGAATATTTCATCAATGATCTTTCCTTTTCCCATATAACGGTCGGTTTCAACGCCCAGCTTTTTGGCTAACTTGATGAGTTCCGATTCATTCATTTCCGAAATATCTTCGCCGGTAAAATGTTTAATTACCTCATACATGGTAAAACGTTTCCAGGGTCTTTTGAAATCAATCGTGTTATCGCCTGTCTTGATGATCGTGCTGTCATTTAGCTCAATGACTACTTTTTCTATCATCTCTTCAAAAATATCCATCATCCAGTAGTAGTCTTTATATGCGACATACATTTCCATTTGTGTAAATTCGGGGTTGTGGAACCGGCTCATCCCTTCGTTTCGGAAATCCTTGCCAAATTCAAAAACACCATCATATCCTCCAACAATAAGTCGTTTGAGGTATAGTTCATTTGCGATGCGCAGGTACAGGGTGGTGTCCAGTTTATTATGATATGTTTTGAAAGGTTTGGCTGCAGCACCACCATAAATAGGTTGCAAAACAGGTGTTTCTACTTCAAGACAGCCTAATTCTTCGAGGAAATTTCTGATGTTACGTATAACAGCAGCGCGTTTTTTAAATATTTCCCTGGTATGAGGATTTACTATCAGGTCAACGTATCGCTGGCGGTAGCGTTGTTCGGGGTCAGTAAAAGCATCATAGGTTTTACCATCCTTTTTCTTGACAATGGGTAAAGGACGTAACGATTTGCAAAGTATTGTAAATTCTTTTACATGTATAGTGGTTTCACCCATACGGGTTGTGAAAACAAATCCTTTCGCGCCTATTATGTCGCCAATATCAAGCAATTTTTTAAAAACAGTATTATACATCAGCTTATCTTCACCCGGGCAAATCTCATCCCGGTTAAAATAAAGCTGTATGCGACCCTTCGAATCCTGCAACTCGGCAAAAGAAGCACTGCCCATTATCCTTTTATTCATCAATCGGCCGGCAATACTTATATCCTGATACAGGGTGTTGTCTTGAGGGAAATGTTTATGTATTTCTTCCGTGTTTGCATTAATTTCATAAGTATCCGAAGGATAAGGATCAATATTTAATGCTATGAGTTCCTCAAGGGCTTGGCGACGAATCTGCTCCTGTTCACTGAAATTTTGATTCATATATTTAAAATTTATGCAAATATAAAACAAGATTTACATATGCCTTAATGCTTTATCAATTCAGATTCATTTTTTTTAAAACTTTTAATTAATCCAATACCAGGTATTATGCAACGAGGCATTAAATATAATAATTTGACATGCTTGCTATTAAGGTTCATTTATGGCTATTTTTTTATTTTGTTAAAAACTTTCAGGAATTTGATGGTTTCCCGACAGGCATATTGTACAAATAGTTCTTTTGCCTTATTAATAATATTTTGCAAATAAATTTTTTAAAACCCAGAATTTTTTATAAACATTTATTAAGTCTTATTCTTTTTATAATTTTGACGAAAATCATAAAAATATCATCTTATGCTTAAAAAACCTTCTTACAAGCCTAAAAATCATATTCGAATTGTGACCGCCACTTCATTATTTGACGGCCATGATGCATCAATTAACATAATGCGAAGAGTTATACAATCGACGGGAGCAGAAGTAATTCATCTCGGGCACAATCGTTCTGTACAGGAAATTGTTGATTGTGCTGTACAGGAGGATGTTCAGGCGATTGCTGTTACTTCCTACCAGGGAGGGCATATTGAATTTTTCAAATACATGTACGACATGTTAAAAGAAAAAGGCATGGACGATATAAAAATATTTGGCGGTGGCGGCGGAGTTATTCTGCCTGAGGAAGCTGAAGAGTTGCATAAATATGGTATAACAAGGATATATTCACCTGATGATGGCAGAAAAATGGGTTTGCAGGGGATGATAAATGATGTGATAGAAAAGTCTGATTTTCCTAAAGGCAATGAAGCTGAAATATCTTTGGCTGATGTTGAAAAAAGAGATTACCGATACATTTCCCGCCTTATTTCATCGTTAGAAAACTTTCCTTTACAGAATAAAGAAATCGCTGAGAATATCGGAGAAAGAGCTGCAGAATCTAATGTTCCTGTTTTGGGTATAACCGGAACCGGCGGTTCGGGTAAATCATCTTTGGTGGATGAATTTACAAGGCGGTTTTTAATGGATTTCCCTGACAAACGTATTGCCATTATATGTGTTGATCCTACAAAACGTAAGACCGGCGGTGCGTTGCTTGGCGACAGGATCAGGATGAATGCCATAAATAATCCAAGAGTGTTTGTACGTTCAATGGCTACAAGGCAGTCTAATCTTACATTATCCAAACATGTGAAACATGTTATTAATCTTTTGAAAATTTCCGGCTTTGAGCTTGTAATCCTCGAAACATCGGGTATTGGACAATCAGACACAGAAATTGTTGATCATAGCGACCTTAGTATGTATGTTATGACACCCGATTATGGTGCAGCATCCCAGCTGGAAAAAATTGATATGCTGGAATTCGCCGAAATTATTGCATTAAACAAGTTTGATAAGCGAGGAGGATTGGATGCATTGAGAGACGTGAAAAAACAGTTTCAACGTAATCATGAATTATTTGAAGAGCCTCTTGAAGAAATGCCTGTTTTTGGAACCATCGCTTCACAATTTAATGACCCGGGCGTAAATCAATTCTACAATGATGTTATCAAAAAATTAAATGAAAAATTATCAACAGGTTTTAAATCTTCAATAAAATTCGAAGGTGAAATACCAGATAAAATATATATTATACCTCCGCAAAGAGTAAGATATCTTTCAGATATTTCAGAGACAATAAGAAACTACAATAAATGGTCTGATGATCAAAGCGAAGTTGCTCAAAAAATGTATTGTCTCAGCCAGTCAATCGAATCATTACGAACTGAAAAAAATGACAGCAATAATTCTTTGATAGAAAATCTTGAAGAAAGATATAAAAAACTTGGTGAGAAGCTTGATGGTGATTGCAAAAAAATATTGGATAACTGGGAGCAGAAAGTAAAATCATATAAAGACGATTATTATGTTTTCAAGGTCAGGGACAAAGAGATTAAAGTAAAAACTCATACTACTACTTTATCTCACCTTGAAATTCCCAGGATCTCACTTCCGAAGTACAAATCATGGGGTGATATTTTAAAATGGAATTTAAAAGAGAATGTCCCGGGGGAGTTTCCTTATTTGGCAGGTGTTTTCCCGTTTAAACGCGAAGGTGAGGATCCGACGCGGATGTTTGCAGGTGAAGGTTGCCCCGAAAGGACTAACAAGCGCTTTCATTACTTATCGAAAGACATGCCGGCTAAAAGGTTGTCAACAGCATTTGATTCGGTTACCCTGTACGGAAATGATCCCGATATAAGGTCTGATATTTATGGAAAAATAGGAAATTCCGGCGTTTCCATATGCTGCCTTGATGATGCCAAAAAGCTTTATTCAGGCTTCAACCTTGCAAAACCTAATACATCTGTTTCTATGACAATAAATGGTCCTGCTCCTATCATGGTGGGATATTTTTTGAATACAGCCATTGACCAGCAATGTGAATTATATATCAAAGAAAACGGTCTTGAAAAAGAGGTAGAACAAAAAATAGAAGAAATTTACAAGGTGAAAGGCATGGAAAGGCCAAGTTATAAGGGAGATCTCCCTGAGGGCAATGATGGCCTCGGATTAATGCTGCTTGGTGTAACAGGTGACCAGGTTTTACCCGGGGAGGTCTATGAGAAAATTAAAGCAGACACATTAAACGTTGTAAGAGGTACCGTGCAGGCTGACATTCTGAAAGAAGACCAGGGTCAAAACACCTGCATTTTTTCAACAGACTTTTCTCTGAAGCTTATGGGCGATATTCAGGAGTATTTTATAAATAATAACGTAAGGAACTTTTATTCCGTTTCTATTTCCGGGTATCATATAGCAGAAGCAGGCGCCAATCCTATTTCCCAGCTAGCTTTTACTCTTGCAAACGGGTTTACTTATGTTGAATATTATCTTTCAAGAGGAATGGACATTAACAAATTTGCGCCAAATCTGTCATTTTTCTTTTCCAATGGCATAGATATTGAGTTTTCTGTCATAGGGCGTGTTGCCAGGTCAATCTGGGCTAAAGCCATAAAATATAAATATGGCGGCAATTCACGTTCGCAGCAATTGAAATATCATATTCAGACTTCCGGTCGCTCACTTCATGCCCAGGAGATAGGGTTTAATGATATTCGCACTACCTTGCAGGCATTATACGCAATATATGACAACTGCAATTCGCTTCATACAAATGCTTATGATGAAGCTATAACCACTCCTACGGAAGAGTCTGTTCGCAGGGCAATGGCAATTCAGCTGATAATAAGCAAAGAGCTGGGTCTGGCAAAAAATCAGAACCCGCTTCAAGGGTCGTTTATTATTGAAGAACTCACTGAACTTGTGGAAGAAGCTGTTTTGACGGAGTTTGACAGAATTTCGGAAAGAGGAGGGGTGCTGGGAGCAATGGAAACAGCTTACCAGAGAAACAAAATACAGGATGAGTCATTGCACTACGAACATCTTAAGCATACGGGGGAGCTTCCTGTAATAGGTGTTAATACATTTTTATCATCGGAAGGTTCTCCGACCATCATTCCGGGTGAAGTTATAAGGTCAACTGAAGAAGAAAAGCAACATCAGCTGAATACGCTGGAACGACTGCATAAATTTTACAGCGATAAGCAGAAAAGCATTATAGAAAAATTGACTCAAACTGTTTTACAAAATGAAAATATCTTTGAAATCATAATGGAAGCATCCAAATTTTGCTCCATAGGCCAGCTAACCCAGGCATTATATGATGTAGGTGGTCAATACAGGAGGAATATGTAAGTGCCGGGTGAAAAGATTTTTTAAAAGATGAGCCCGCTTATAAAAAATCCAAAAATATTGTTTCCCGCAGATTTCGCTGATATACCTTGTTGGATAATACTAAATTATAATAATTTGCAGATGTATCAAAAATAACCACTGCTGTCCTATTTTAATTTATCTAAGTATCATTAACACGCTTAACAAAATCTAATTAAGAAACATTCGACTGATGATTTTTGACTATATATAAAACTTCCATGCACAATACCAGTCATCGGGGTGTTTGTCGGGCGGGCAGGCGATACACTTGGTTTTGATACGGTTATCTATGGTTTCAGCAAACGAAGTGTATTCTATGATGCCGGCAGACTTGCAGGGATAGTCATTAAGGTTGCGGCGTTTCCTGGCTGATTGGACACGGCAATCTTTCATTCTGAACACAAAGCTGTTTTCTCTTTCTTCTACGATTTCCTGCTTGTTGATAAATGCATATAATCTGTATTGTAATGATTCTTTTAATCCTTCAAGACCTGGTTTTTCAGGTAATTGCAAATCTTTTCGGATAATCCGGGCTTCGAAGGGTGAAAATTGACCCCAGCAAAGGTCATTACAATGTTTTGCATCTGTCATGCTATAAGAATTTTCTACCGCCTGAAACCAAACACCATCATTGGCAAGCCAATTAACGGCAATGCTTTCGATAAATCTCCTGACTTTTTCCTCATCCATATTTTTCAATGAAGAAGGTATACCGTCTTCAATTTCAAAATCAAATACTTTGGAAAGTCTTTTCAATTGTATTTCAGAACTTGTTTCAAAAACTTTATCCATTATCTCGAATGCTTTATCGTTTCCGAATTTTTTGCGGACTTCAATAAACCAAAATGCATGATGGATGAAAAGACGGTGAATAAAGTCAATCACAAGTCGCCTTTTATCAATATTTGGCATGGTAAAATCTTATGTTTCAGGTTTTACAAATTCTGTAATTTTTCAGATCTTTCCCGGAAAGAATTAAATAGAGAACTTCTGAGAGCCTTTACGGATTAATCAACCCATCAAAACTGTCAGCCAATCAACACATCAGCCAATCAACACATCAAGCATATTCTTTCACTATGATTTCGCCGCTAAGAACCATAAAACCGTTTGCTGCCAAAGCACTCATTTCATTTTCGCCAGGATAGGTGGTTACATTTCCGAGATGTTTTACTCTTTTTATTATTTCATTAATAATGAACTGGCTATGAGCAAGTCCTCCTGTTATGACAATTCCGTCAACTTCACCTGCTAAAACTGTAGTTAAAGAACCTATTTCTTTTGCTACCTGGTATGCTATTGCATTAAAGATCAGTATAGCTTCCTTGTCACCTGCCAATACTCTTTTTTCCACTGCTATAGCATCGCTGGTACCAAGATAT
Source organism: Bacteroidales bacterium (assembly GCA_003567625.1). Taxonomy (GTDB): domain Bacteria; phylum Bacteroidota; class Bacteroidia; order Bacteroidales; family UBA7960; genus PUKZ01. The sequence continues at coordinate 30,026 of PWZB01000058.1, forward strand.
GCTTTCATGCCACCATCCCTATAGATTTTAAGCATCATCTCTTCTTTGGTGTATTTCCCGGAGTAGCACAGATCAATCAGTTGTCCTACAGGTAAACTTCCTGTTCTTGCAGGCGACATTGGTCCGTCTCCATTTAGCCCGTTGTTTACATCTATGATTTTCCCATTACAGTGAGCTCCGACCGAAATTCCCGAACCGAGATGGGCAACGATAACATTAGCAGAATCATAACTTTTGCCGATTGATTTTGCATAATTTTTTGCTGCCGTTCTCTGGCTTAATGTATGCATAAGGCTTCTCCTTGTAATTTCAGGCAGGCCGGATAATTTAGCCAGTTCATCCATTTCATCAACACAAGCAGGGTCGGCAATGACAGCCTGAATATCCTGTGTTGACTGCTTGGCAATATCTTCTGCTATTAATGCAGCAAGATTGGATTCATGTTCAGCCATAGGATGTAAAATATCCTCCAGCATAGCATCATTCACACGGTAAATACCTCCGGGCATAGGCTTGATAACGCCACCCTTGCAAACAATAATTCCAATTTCATTTAAATATATGTTTGCTTTCTTCAATTCATCAAGAACTGCTTTCTTTCTTAAATCATATTGTTCGCGTGGAAAATTGAATTGAGACAACTCCTCGGAAGAGTGCCTTACGGTATTCATAAAAATCTGTTCCCTGTTTGAGTGAACTGATAACCTTGTGGTTTTTGAGGCTGTTTTTAAGCAAAGAATTAGTTGTTGCATATAAGTATAAGTTGGTTTGGTGAAAATTTAAGTAAAAAAATGTATTTATTAAAGTCCCATAGAATTTGCCAGTAATTCTACCACATCATAGTTGAATATCTCTTCTTCTTTGTTTTTGTACTTTAATCCGTCAGTTATCATTGTCATACAAAACGGGCAAGAGGAAGCTATCATTTCTGCTTTGGTTTCCAGGGCTTCTTCCGTTCTTTCAATAAAAATTTCTTTATCTCCTTCTTCTGCTTCTTTGAACATTTGTCCTCCACCTGCACCACAACATAGAGCAGAACTCTTGTTTCTTCTCATTTCAATAAGATCTGCACCTAACTCTTTTATTATCTCTCTTGCAGATTCATAATCTTCATTGGCTCGTCCCATATAGCAAGGGTCATGATAGGTTATCATCTTATTGACATACCCGTCGTTTTCAACTTTTATCTTTTCCTGGTCAATCATCTGCCTGAGAAACTGAGTATGATGAATAACTTCATACTTGCCACCCAATTCAGGATATTCATTTTTAAAGACATTGTAGCAATGAGGACAAATGGTGATAATTTTTTTAATGTTGTATGAATTTAAAATCTCAATGTTCATGAGAGCCATCATCTGGAAAAGCATTTCATTTCCAGCCCTGCGTGCGGGGTCGCCTGTACATCTCTCTTCATTGCCTAGTATTGCAAAATCAATATTCAAATGTAATAGGATTTTTGAAAAAGCTCTTGTAACCTTCTTGTATCTGTCGTCATAAGCCCCGGCACAACCTACCCAGAACAGGTATTCAGGAGTTTTATCCTGAGCATGGAGCTCAGCCATAACAGGTACTTTTAATGGATTGTTTTCCATCTTTATTTAGTTTTAAAACTTAAATTTTCAGTCCAAAGGAGCCTGTCTTCAGCAGAATATTGCCAGGGGGCTCCGTTATTTTCGATATTGGCAAACATTGCATTTAATTGTCCCGGAGCCAGGCCTTTTTCAAGCACCAGGTATCTGCGAAGATCCAGTATTACGGCCACAGGATCAATATTAACGGGACATTCTTCTATACAGGCATTACAGGTAGTACATGCCCATAATTCATCGGGGCTTATCAAACTTAGCAGATCTTTGCCATCGTCAAAGTTTTTTCCTTGTTTCAAGACTTTACTACCTGTTTCTTCTACCCTGTCGCGCAAATCCATAATAATTTTTCTGGGCGAAAGCTTTTTGCCGGTAATATTAGCAGGGCAAGCGGCAGTACATCTTCCGCATTCGGTACATGAAAATGCATCTAACAGATTTTTCCAATACAGATATTGTGAATCTTTAGCTCCAAACAAGCCGGCCTCAGCTTCAGCAGATGGCTGGGGCACCTCTGCCGAAGGATTAAGCATTAGCTTAACTTCATTGGTAACAGACGGCATGTTCATCATCTTTCCGGACGGATCAAACTTTGTAAAATAAATGTTAAAAAATGAGAATAAAATATGCAGGTGTTTTGAAAAGGTAATATAATTCAAAAATATCAATACACCTATAATGTGAAACCACCATGCGAAACGTTCAAGAAAAACAAGACTGCTGTCTGACATGCCGGTAAAAAGAGGCTGAATCAAACCGGTTACCAAAAACGCGCCCACATCAGGATAGTGAGGATGACCCCTTGACGCCAGAACAGAATCGGCAGCGTTTACGGTAAGGATTGAGCACATAAGCATTATTTCGATAATAAGAATAATATTGGCGTCAGTCCTCGGCCATGTAGTCATCTCTTTATTCCAGAAACGTTTCAGCTTTAGTGCGTTTCTGCGGAATAAAAAGATAACGCAGGCAAAAATAACTGCCACAGCAAAAAATTCAAAAACCGATATCAACAATGGATATATGCCGCCTAAAAAAGCCAAAGACCGGTGTGTGCCAAAAACACCGTCAATAACTATCTCCAGCATTTCAATATTTATGATGATAAAACCCCAGAAAATAAAAGCATGAAGTATTCCAACCAAAGGATTTTTAAAAACTTTTGACTGGGCAATAGCTATCTTAAGAAGGCGGATTATTCTTTTGAATCTATATTTTAACTTTAAAGGCCTGGCTGTTTTTATATATCTGTAAATCCTGTAAAGCCTGAAAAAAAACAAGCCAAATGCAGAAATGAATGCCAGAATAAATATTATTTGTTCAAGCATGTTTTAAGTGAATGGTATCTAATTCTTAAAAACCTGGAAATTTCGGATGTAAAATTATACATTTTATTCAATTTCACGACATCAAATAAGTAAAGTTTAATAATTATGATTCAGCGTTGAAAAATCATATAATTAATTTGATTGATAATAAGTTAATGAGGCTAGGATTGTTTTTGAAGAGGCGGAAAACAGGCTGATAGTGTGCAATAAAAAAGCGACCAGGCATAGTGGTATTTTTAATCAATCCGGTTTTCCGCAATTTGACAGCCTAATACCATTCACTATTATCAAAACGATATTATCTCGTGGTACATTTTAATAGCATAGTTGTCAGTCATTCCGGCAATAAAATCAATGATGCTTTTATAATAGTCTTTCCCGGAATTAATATCATATATGATCTTGTTTTTAAGCTTTCTTCTTTTATGTAATTTTAAATCAAGGTTGCTGTACTTGATAAGCCATGAACGAAATGAACGGGTTAATTCCGGGTAAACATTCATATGGTTTTTTAATATCCGGTCAAGGTCTTTTGGATTGTAAATATTTTTCAGCGTTTCAAACAAAGTATTTATTATCAGGTTTGAGTATTTTCGGTAATATAATAGCCTTGGATGGTTGTAAATATTTTCATAGTTATATTCCTTGACTGCATTCATTAATTTAAGGTGCTTTTCCGACAGCACCAAGCCATTTTCCGGGCTGCTGTTGTTGCAAAGGTTTGTAATCAGGTCATGCATCAAAACGGTGTTGTTCAGAGTATGAATGTTGGAAAAATCGTGTATAAGAGTTCTTAGCCTGAGCAGTTGCTTTTTCCCGAGCAGTCTTAACTCAATTGCATCTTCAATATCCCTGCCCAGGTAAGATATTTTATCCGAGATCTTTACTACACATGCTTCCCATGTGTAGGGTTGATGTTGACCGGGTTCGTTGATTTTATACAGGTTAATATATTCGTCGCGTGGTTTGATGTGATTTTCATCTATTTCGCCGCAGTGAGAAACAATCCCGTCCCTTACGCCATAAGTAAGATTAATGTTTTGCTGGAATCCCTCCGGGTTGAGCAGTGTGCCAATATTGTCGCATACATAGATACCGTTTCCCTCGTGCCAGAATTTCTGACCAGCATTTTTCAGAGAGAGCCGGTTTAATATGTTTTCACCTTCATGCCCGAAAGGTGGATGACCCAAATCATGCCCTATAGAAATTGCATTTGTCAGCTCCGTGTTCAACCCAAAATTTTCAGCTATTGTATAGCTAACTGAAGCAACATGGTTGACATGCTCCATGCGGGTGCAGATATGGTCGTTCTTTGTTGCAAAGAAAACCTGTGTTTTATGTCGCAGCCTGCGATATAACTGTGAGTGGAGAATCCTGTTGTAATCCCTGTTAAACTCACTTCGTATGTCATCAGTGCGGCCGTATAGTTCATCGTATCTTTTAATGCAATTTTCCCATTTCGGATTTTCCGGGGTCATTTTATGATTGTTGAACTTCTTATTTTTCATTAATGGTTATTTTTTATTTACTTATTTTGAATATTTTAAAGTATAATGTTTTCTTCATCATCGTGACGAGTAACGGGTAAAAATTTTATCAGCAATCCAAACAAGGCACTC
>PWZB01000160.1 GCA_003567625.1 Bacteroidales bacterium
AAGCCAATTGCGTTTCACCCTTGCGGTCCGGACGAGACTCGAACTCGCGACCTCCTGCGTGACAGGCAGGCATTCTAACCAACTGAACTACCGGACCGGTCTTTTAACTTTTTTTGACTGCTTTGCAAAAGCACCGCAAAGATAGTTTGCATTTTTGGTTTTTCAAAGCATTTTTGAAAAAATTTTTGAGCATCTCTGCCAAACCTCCGGGATAAAAGTTTTTTCACACAAACCCTTGTTTTTCGGGCAGTGATGTATTCCTAAAACATGGTTTTTCTATCATAATTCTGAAAAAAATCTTTTGCCGTTCCTCTAAAATTTTGTACTTTTGCACCCGGAGAGATGGCAGAGTGGTCGATTGCGGCGGTCTTGAAAACCGTTGAGGTGTAACAGCCTCCGGGGGTTCGAATCCCTCTCTCTCCGCATTTAGCCATGAAACTTAATTGTTGAGTTTTATGGCTTTCTTTATATCTCCAACCATCCAACCATCCAACCATCTAACCATCTAACCATATTACAACAAGCACAAAAATCAAATACTAACCAATTTTTTACGTTAATTATTATAAGAAAACAACTAATTTTACATCAAACCCTGCACTCAAAAAAACATAATAAATTTAGCTTTATATTATAATTCCTGTGTTTTTTAACAAATATTATTTTAAACAAAAGCGATCTCAATTATGAAAACAGATATTAAAACATTGCTCATAATCACCTTATTTTTAATCAGTCAACCCATACCGTTATTTGCTCAAAAACAAGGCAACAATTCAATTCTGGAAGTTGCCGAAACTTTAGAAAAATTTCAAACCGGGTATCCCGATCAAAAAGTTTACCTTCATACCGACAAAGGTGAATACATTGCCGGAGAGGCAATATGGTTAAAAGCATATATGACAGACGCCAACACACATGTGCCTGATACTGTCAGCACCAATCTGAATGTAGAGCTGGTTAATATAAGTGGTGAGCCGGTTGCAATTGAACTATTGCGGATGAGAAACGGCTATTCACATGCAAACATCGGCTTGCCGGATTCTTTGCCGGAAGGTAATTACAAGCTCAGAGCCTATACTAATTGGATGAGGAACTTCAACAGCGATTTTTTCTTCAGTAAGGAAATATTTATTCATAACCCCATTGAAGAAAATTTTGTCCGTTTCAGAGGTATCTGGCAAAACCGCCGGTTCAATAATCGCCTTGCCGATAAGGTCGAAACAATGCAATTTGCTTTTTTCCCCGAAGGAGGAAACTTAGTCGAAGGATTAAAAAACCGGGTGGCTTTTAAAGCCGCCAATTCTCTCGGGGCAGGACAGGATATCACAGGACGCCTTTTTGATAATAATGGTAATATGATTCTTGAATTTGAGAGCAAGCATAACGGAATGGGAGTGTTTTCCTTTACTCCCGAAAATGGGAAAAAATACAAGGCAAAAATAAAATTCCCCGGCGGACAGAAAAAAAAGGTTAACCTGCCAGGCATACTAACGGAAGGATATCTGTTAACATCAAATATTGATAACGAGGGTATCAATATTACCGTTAAATCAAATTTTAACCCCAAAGAATATAACATCTCAAAGGATCTGTATATCCTGGCTCATATAAGAGACAAACCATATTTCATTGAAAAAGGCACAATAGAAAATGGCATATTTCAAACATCAATTCCTTCGGACAATCTATCCCCAGGCGTTTGCCACATTACATTATTCGACTCAAACTTATTGCCTGTAGCGGAAAGACTTGTTTTTGTGAATGATAATGGCTTTGATAAGGTAAGCGTTGATGTTAAAGAAACCCTTGTAGATAATAAAGCCGGATTGTCAGCTGAGTTATTTTTTGAATCCATTGAAAATGAGCAGACCGAAGGAAGTTATTCAATGTCTGTTATCGGCCTTGACAAGCCACCCGACTTACACAATTCAAACATTGTAACATATTTACTTTTAACGAGTGATATTGGCAAAACTTTGGAAAATCCCTGGTATTACTTTTCTTCTCCATCGGCTGAAGAAGCAATTGATCTGGTTATGATGACACATGGCTGGAGGCGCTTTGACTGGAATGATATTTTAACTGAGGAATTCCCGGAAATTGAGTATGACATGCAAACCGGCATCACTTTAAGCGGTAAGGTTGATGCCACGGCATCAGGGAGAAAAGCAGGTGAACAGCACATTGAATTATCCTTGAAAAAAGAAAGCGAGCCTGTTGACGCATATTCAACAAAAACCGATGAAAATGGATATTTTACTTTTTCAAACCTCGACTATGAAGGAATGGTAACTGCAGAATTTACAGTTAAAAGGGAGAATAAGCGTTTTCGTACACTTGATATTAAACTGAAAGCAAAAGATTTTTATTCGGAGGATTTTTCAAAAAGCTTTTTAACCCGTCCTTTAACAGTATTAAGCCGTGGAGATGACTGGGAAAGGGTTTCCAGGCCTGAAATATTTGTGAAAGCTCAAAAACCTCTTCGCCCCGAACGCAAATCAATATCAATGTATGGAACACCCGACCAGATTGTTTACATTGAAGATATTCAAGCCAACATCACCAGCATGATGCAGGTGCTCAGGAGTCACGTCAGAGGACTCAGGGAAGATAGAGGGATTATTACATTAAGAGGTAAAAGCAGTATTCATATGAGCAACGAGCCACTTTTCATGATAGATGGCACAACAGTACATAAAAGTTCATTCTTAAGCCTTAACCCCGATGAAGTAGAACGTATTGAAGTGTTCTCAGGCCCAAGCGCTGCAATGTTTGGAATAAGAGGTACAAACGGTGTACTGCTGGCTTATACAAAAAAAACAATGGCAGAAAGAATACCATATGTCAATTATGTATTAAAAGGCTACACTAAACCAAGCGAATTCTATTATTCTAAAATTGACGTTGACAAAAACATCCAAACCGGCACACCAAAAACAATTTTTTGGCAACCCGAAATAATACCCGATGAAAATGGCTATGTAAAAGTGAAATTCCCACTCAAAGATGAATGGAAATATATAAAAATCATAGTGGAAGGAATTGACAACAACGGGAATATCTCTTTCAAAAGCCTTGATATGTAGCTAATGAAAAAAATGAATTATCAGCTACGCAAATTAACCCCCTGTTTGTTGTTTTAATATTTATGAAATAATTTAAAATTATTAATTGCAAAACATAATAAAAAATAATTACTTTGTATTTCTTTTATAATGAAATAATATTTCTTTATTATTGTATTTTTTTTAGTTTAATATTTAATATTGTCCTTTTTTCTATAAATAAATTGCAAATAAAAAATGCTTGAAAATATACGGAAAAATTCCGTTTTAAAAGTACTGCAAACATTTTGCTCCTACCGCGAAAGATGCAGCTTTGAAGTACAACAGAAGTTGAGGCGAATGGGCATCGTAAATCCATACAGGGAAAAATTAATCAATGAGCTGAAAGAAGAAGGATTTATAGACGATAAAAGGTTTGCTGAAACATATGCACGCGGAAAACTAATTAACAACAACTGGGGAAAGGTAAAAACCAGGTTCAGTCTTCAACATTTAAAAATACCTGAAGAATATATTAATAAAGCTTTTGAATCAATTGAAGAAGATGATTATAATAATATTCTTCAAAAAATTATCGAAAATAAATGTGCCGAAATAACAGAACCGAATATTGAAATAAAAAAAAATAAAATCGCACGCTATTGTATTCAAAAAGGATTTGAGCCGTCTTTAATATGGCAAATGATCAATAAAACTTTATAATACTTAAATTTCTAAATTGAAATTTAATAAATAACAAAAAACAATAATCAAAACTCACCCGAACGTTGTGAGCTCGTGAACACCTATTAAATTATTATTATGTGAACAAATAAATCCCAATTTTCAAAATTTCAATACCTAAAGCATTTATTAAAAAATTATCATCTATGAAATGAAAAAAATTGAACATATTGTTTTGAATTTAGTATTTGAAAAATTGGGATTTATTTGACATTTGGGTTTTGTAATTTATGATTTCTAATAATTCATTTTAGAATTTTAGGTAATAAATAATGATGTGATGATGTGATGATGTGGTGATGTGGTGATGTGGTGATGTGGTGATATGCTTGTTTATTTAATAGTAGATTTTTTCTGCATTTTCCTGGGATCCTGGTTATTTTTGAAAACTTTAAATCAATTCAAATATGATTTTCAAAGAAGATATAAAAAATCTGGATAAAAGGCTTGAAGCCTTAAGGAGGTTTCTTTGACATTGAAAATAAAACTCAGATATTAAATGAAAAAGAAAAAGAAGCTTCTGTTCCGGGGTTTTGGGACAATCCTAAAAAAGCCGAAGAAAAATTAATAGAGATCCGCGACTTAAAAAAATGGATTGAAGCTTTCCGTTTTGCAAGCCAAAGCTTAGAGGACCTAAAGATAATTCACGAATTTTTTGAAAATGAAGAAACATCTGAAGAAGATCTGATATCTCATTACAACAAGGCAAAGGAAAATATTGAAAAGCTTGAATTCAAAAAGATGCTCAGCAAGGAAGAAGACCGTCTTAATGCTATTTTGAGTATTAACTCCGGGGCAGGCGGAACTGAAAGCCAGGACTGGGCAAATATGCTTATGCGTATGTATACGCTATGGGGTGAAAGAAACAACTTCAAAAGCAAAATACTCGACATACAGGAAGGTGATGTGACAGGCATAAAGTCGGCATCAATAGAATTTGAAGGAGACTACGCATATGGCAACCTTAAGGGCGAAAGCGGGGTTCACCGTTTAGTAAGGCTGTCACCATTCGATGCCAATAATAAAAGGCATACATCTTTTGCAAGCGTTTATGCATATCCTGTTATTGACGACAATATTAAAATAGAGATAAATCCGGCCGATATTACATGGGAAACATACCGTGCGAGCGGCCCGGGCGGTCAAAATGTAAACAAGGTAGAAACAGCCGTCAGATTAAGACATAAACCGTCTGACATCGTAATTGAATGCCAGGAAACACGATCTCAGGCTCAAAACAGGGAAAAAGCACTTACCATGTTAAAATCACAACTCTATGAAATAGAATTACGTAAAAAACGCGAAAAAATTGACCGGCTCGAAAGTTCAAAGAAAAAAATCGAATGGGGCTCGCAGATAAGAAACTACGTTATGCACCCATATAAAATGGTAAAAGACCTGAGAACCAACTTCGAAACCTCAAACGTCCAGGAAGTTATGGACGGCGGTATTAACCCATTCATAAAAGCATTCCTTATTGAATATGGTGACGAAAACTGAAAAATAACCAGTGATCGGCAGTTGGCAGTCGGCAGTTGGCAGTCGGTAGTCGGCAAGTAATCGGAATTAAATATTCGTAATTCAATACATTATCAAATGATTAGCTAAAATAGTTAATAACTTTAACTAATTGTTAATATTTCCCGATAAGAAAATTTTACATTGTTATTTATCTTCGCTAACACAACAAATTCATTTTCTTTTGGGTTAATAAAGTGAATGGTGTATCCTGCTTTTACTGTTAATTTATGCAATAATTTATGCAATAATTTAAAAATACTGATGGACTTATGAACAGAAGTTGTGGCTTTTATTTCATAAGATTTTATAAAAACCAATAAAACCTTTATAATGAGTGATAAATATACAAAACAAGCTTTAAACGAAAGTCATAATAAAACGGAGGATAAAAATTTATATGATCAGGTTTTAGATAACCGTGGATCTTCACCTTTACATCCATCAGAAAAGAATGAACAACATAATGATTTATCGGTTAAAGGCCGGAATCCGTCTGAATCCGGTTTAAATAAGAAATATGATTACGATGATGTTTTAAAAAAGTCGACTCTATATTTTAAGGGCGACAGTCTTGCGGCCAGTGTATGGGTTAACAAGTATGCGCTTAAAGATTCAAGCGGCAACATTTATGAACTTACGCCCGCCGATATGCATCGCCGTATAGCCGGTGAAATTTTCAGGATTGAAAAAAAATATCCCAACCCTCTTAGCGAGGAAGAAATATATGATTTGCTTAAAGATTTCAGGTACATCGTTCCGCAGGGCAGCCCCATGGCAGGCATAGGCAATCCTTTCCAGATAGCATCACTCTCAAACTGCTTTGTTATTGGCAACCAGGATAAAGCAGATTCTTACGGCGGAATTATGAAAATTGATGAAGAGCAGGTACAACTGATGAAAAGGCGCGGCGGTGTCGGCCATGACCTTTCTCACATCAGGCCCAAAGGAAGCCCCGTAAAAAACAGTGCACTTACCTCAACCGGTATCATACCCTTCATGGAACGCTACTCAAACTCTACACGCGAAGTAGCACAAGATGGAAGACGTGGAGCATTAATGATCAGCGTATCCATCAAACATCCCGATGCAGAAGATTTTATTGATGCAAAGCTTGAGCAGGGCAAAGTCACAGGTGCCAATGTCAGCGTCAAGATTACCGATGAGTTTATGAACGCTGTCATTAATAACGATGAATTTGTACAACAATACCCTATAGATTCCGACAATCCAATATTTACCAAAACAATCAATGCCCGCTCGCTGTGGAAAAAGATAATCCATAATGCCTGGCTTTCAGCCGAACCCGGTATACTATTCTGGGATACAATAATTCGCGAGTCTTTGCCCGATTGTTATACTCACCTCGGATTCAATACCGAAAGTACAAACCCATGCGGCGAAATACCACTTTGCCCCTATGATAGCTGCAGGCTCCTTGCAATAAACCTGTTCAGCTACGTTAAAGAACCTTTTACAGATAAAGCATCATTTGACTTTGACCTCTTCAAAAAACATGTTGCACACGCCCAAAGAATAATGGATGATATTATTGACCTGGAACTGGAAAAAATAGATTCTATCTTTAAAAAAATAGAAGCGGACCCCGAAGAATATGAAGTGAAAAGAGCTGAACTTAATCTTTGGGAAAAGATACGACAAAAATGCATCCAGGGAAGAAGAACCGGAATTGGCATTACTGCCGAGGGCGATATGCTTGCTGCATTAGGTTACCAATATGGTACGGACAAGGCAACCGGTTTTTCCGTTAAGGTACATAAAACTATTGCTCTTGAAACATATCGCTCATCTGTAAATATGGCTAAAGAAAGAGGCCCCTTCCTGGTTTACGACCCGAAAAGGGAAACAAACAATCCTTTTTTAAAACGAATAAAAGAAGCCGACCCCGAACTGTATGATAATATGGCTAAATACGGCAGGAGAAATATTGCACTGCTTACCATTGCACCGACAGGAAGTGTATCAATTATGACACAAACCACATCGGGTATTGAGCCGGTATTTATGGCCGCATACAAACGACGGCGAAAAGTAAACCCCAGCGATAAAAATGCTAAAGTAGACTTCATTGATGACGTTGGAGACCACTGGGAAGAATATAATGTACTTCACCACAAATTCTCCGACTGGCTGCAAATAAAAGGGTATGACCTTGATGAAGTACGCCATATGAAAATAGATGAACTGGAAGAAATAATCAAAAAATCACCATACCACAAAGCTACTGCCAATGATGTTGACTGGGTCGCCAAAGTAAAAATGCAGGGAGCAGTCCAAAAATGGGTAGACCATTCAATCAGCGTTACGGTTAATGTTCCTAATAAAGCATCAGAAGATTTAATAGGTAATATATATAAAACAGCGTGGGAAAGCGGATGTAAAGGGATTACAGTTTATCGTGACGGCTCCAGGAGCGGTGTCCTGGTTAAAGATCCGAAAACCGATAAAGACGAATTTAAGGAAACAACTGCTCCAAAAAGACCTAAAATCCTGGAAGCTAATATTGTAAGATTCAATAATAACTCAGAAAAATGGATGGCGGTGGTCAGCCTTTTGCACGACAAACCTTATGAAATTTTTACAGGTAAAGCCGAAGGTTTTTATCTGCCGTCTTATGTTGAAAAAGGCTGGGTAATTAAAAACCGTACTGAAAAAGGTGAAAAAAGATATGACTTCCAGTTTCTTGATTGTGACGGATATAAAGTCACCATTGAAGGGCTTTCACGGTCTTTTAACAAAGAATTCTGGAACTATGCCAAACTTATTTCCGGTATCCTGCGACACGGAATGCCTCTGCCGGCGGTAGTCAACCTGGTTGAAAACCTTAGCCTCGACTCCGACAGCCTGCATACCTGGAAAAACGGTGTCGTAAGAGCACTGAAAAAATTCGTGCCAAACGGTACCAAAGCAAACGGAAAAATCTGCAGAAATTGCAAGCAGCTAACTATTATATATCAAGAAGGTTGTCTTATTTGTACATCATGCGGAGAAAATAAATGCGGGTAAATAAATAAATGCTGAAAATACGATAATTAATCCCCAAACAAACCCTAAGCTAAGAAAATTTTGAATGTAATTCGTAAAAATGCGAACACTTCTTGTTTTTTAAATAAATATTTTTTTAATTTTGTAGCATAAAAATCACACTCCTGTCAATTGGTATAATTTTTGGGAATAGTTTGTATTAAAAGCTATATTTATTTTTTAAACCTTTATAAGAAATGAGAAAAAGTATTTGTTTTTTAAGTATGCTGTTTATGGGGTTATTCGTTGTTTCAATTGTAAACAACGGGAATTCAGCCCAAGCATCAGGAGAACCTAAATTTGAATTCCAGGAAAAAGAAAACCGTATTGACCTTGGTACAATTTATACTGATGAGTCGGAAGAGATCAATCTTGAGGTTGAATTTAAGAATACCGGTACAGAGCCTCTTGTAGTTTCTCATGTCAGGGCATGTTGTGGTACTCGTATCAAAGATTGGACAAAAGAGCCTGTAAATCCCGGTGAAACAGGAACCATTGAAGTTCATTTCCGCCTTGCGCCCCGTCCACATAATATAAATCGAACCGTATTAACAATGTCTAATGACCCCGGCGGACAAAAAGTGCTCCGGATCAGAGGCAGAGTGGCACATCGTGACTAAACCTTCGGGTAGTTCAGCGTTTTGTTTTGAAAAACCTCACCATTAAATTTTTACACTCTTCTTCAACTATTCCTGAAACAACTTTTGTTTTGGGATGTAATATTTTTTTCGAGTAATTGGTAAATCCATGTTTTTCATCCGCAGCACCATAAACAATTTTTCCTATTTGCGACCATTGTGTTGCACCGGTGCACATCACACAAGGCTCTATAGTCACATATAAAGTACAATCAACCAAATACTTCCCGCCAAGATATTCTGCGGCAGACGTTATAACCAACATCTCGGCATGAGCAGTAACGTCATTAAGCTTTTCGGTCATGTTATAACCTCTCGCAATGATCTGCCCGTCACATACTATTAGTGCACCGACAGGAATTTCGCCCTCGTCATATGCCTGACGAGCCTGCCTCAATGCTTCACGCATAAAATAATCATCATTAAATCTCAAACGGGCCATAAGTGAAAAATTGATAAAAAAACAGCTTACCGCCAACAAATGTACACAACTTGATCAAAACAAACACGTAGAATCTAAATGTTAACAAACTTAACAATCAAACGACTAACGGCCGCAACTGCTATCCGTAAAGGCAACTCAAAATTTTTAAAAAAATTAATTTTTGGAATATTTTTTGTTCTAAAGTAATTAATTCCAAATCTGCCAACCATGAAAACTAAATTTGATTGTCTTGCTGTTCAGGTGTTTTTCGTATCACTGCTATTGAGTTTACCATCATTATGTGCTTCCGGCCAGGATTTACGAAAAGCCGACAATTATACATTCCAAAGAGGAGAGAAGTTGGAATATCGTTTGTACTATGATAATTTTCTGCCGGGATATGTCACAATAGGCGATGCATCAATTAACATAGCTGAAAACAATGTTGAAATAGCAGGTCGAAACACCATGCATATTGTAGGAACAGCAAAATCAAGAAGGTTTTTTAATTTGTTCTTCAAGATTAATAATCGCTATGAAACATATATAGACGAAGAAGCCATTGTCCCCTGGCATTTCATGAGAGACGTCTATGAAGGAGGTTATGAAAGAAATGAAAGCATTACTTTCAACCAATACGAAAACAAAGCCTACACCAAGGGTGAGATAATTC
>PWZB01000166.1 GCA_003567625.1 Bacteroidales bacterium
GGCTTGTCAAGTTTTTGCATGAAACGCGTTTGAACAACCCCGCCGGCGGTGTCAACCAAAAAATCAAGCTCATCAAGGTGTTCATGCACCTTAAACTCTTCACGGCTATTGAAAATAACTCCAACCAAAACAACCTTTTCAGGCTGTCTTGTAGTCTCTATAAATTGAACCATTTAATCAAATAATCTCTTTTTTCAATCCCGGATAAAAATAATTACCTGTTTCCATCCGTAACAAAAAACAGTGCCACAATTCCAAGCATCACATCAGATGCAAACTTGCCTGTAATGCCATCAAAAGTGACAACACATACGTAAATGGAAACCAGTAATAATAACAAAGCAGAAATAACAGTAAGGTTATGTTTGCTTAAAAAACCCCCGGCAAACAGCAATACACCAAACACGATATAGATAGCAGACACGTAAAAAGCAATGGTGTCTGGCTTAAAACCCATAAAAATGTCATAATATTGCGTAAAAATGACCAGGAGAACAGATATGCGCAACAGCCATTTGGCAAATCCCGTAAGTGCAGTCCAAGGTTTCATAATTTAAGTAATTTAATTATTATTATAACTTTTTTCTTAAATGAATTATTTCTGAACAAGCGAATTAGTTTTTTAATTGAGGATTCTTGTAATACAAAGAGATTCCTCACTTCACTTCGTTTCGTTCGGAATGACAGATTAATCGTGTGCTAATAAAGGCGGGGTGAAAAGAGAGCGGGCGGCTGCCCGCTCTCTTTTCACCCCGCCCCCTCTTCCATAGAAGAAACTGTCATTCCGAATGGAGTGAAACGAAATGAGGAATCTCTTTGAATGTACTTTTATCTTTTTTAACATCAAGCTACAAATGTATATTTTTACCCACACAA
This sequence comes from Bacteroidales bacterium, assembly GCA_003567625.1. Lineage (GTDB taxonomy): Bacteria > Bacteroidota > Bacteroidia > Bacteroidales > UBA7960 > PUKZ01. Next base: position 877 of record PWZB01000166.1, read on the forward strand.
ATTGTTATAGAATCCGGTTTCTTATGAATGTAACATTAAAAGCTTTTAAACCCGATAATATTCCTTACATCTTCAATTGTTTTTGATGCACTTTCCATAGCTTTTTCCTTTCCCATTTCTGCTACTTTTCTTAAGTAGCCGACATCATTACCTATTTCAATTATTTTTTCCCTTAACGGGCCGGTAAATTTGATTATATCCTCAGCCAATTGTTTTTTCATATCACCATAGCGAATCGAACAATCGTTATAAGCTTCCTCAAAAAAGTCGTATGTGTCGGGTTGCGAGACGACTTTCATAATCAGGAACAAGTTTTTTATTGATTGTGGTCGCTGTTGATTTCTTTTTGTTGGCCCGCTGTCTGTTACCGCGCTCATGATCTTTTTTCTGATCATTTTGGGTTCATCTGCCAGGAAAACAGCGTTATTGTTATTTTCCGACTTACCCATTTTTGTTGAGCCGTCAAGTCCCGGGATCTTCATCAGTTCACTGCTGAAGTTAAAAGCATATGGCTGGGGGAAATAATCTGTTTTGTACAACCTGTTGAAGCGGCTTGCAAAAGTTCGCGCCATTTCCAGGTGTTGCTCCTGATCTTTACCAACAGGTACTTTTGTTGCTTTATGAATAATAATGTCAGCTGCCATAAGTACCGGATAAGTAAGAAGTCCCGCGTTAACATTATCGGGCTGTTTGCGCACCTTTTCTTTAAATGACGTACAGCGTTCCAGTTCACCTTTATAAGCATTCATGTTAAGCAACAGGTACAATTCAGCCACCTGGGGCAGATCACTCTGAATATACAGTGTTGCTGCTTCAGGATCAAGGCCTGCAGCAAGATATTCAACCAATACCTGTTTAACATTCCTGTGTAAATCTTCCGGTGCGGGATGAGTAGTCAACGAATGATAATCCGCAATAAAAAAGAAACATTTATGCTCATGCTGCATCCTGATAAAATTCCTGATAGCACCAAAATAGTTGCCGAGGTGAAGATTGCCCGTTGACCTTATTCCGCTTACTACTGTTTCCATGTTTGCGAATTTACAAAAAAATATGTTGCTTTATGGTGTGTAATAAAATAAACTTGCCAAAACATCAACAAATAAACCGTGTTTACAATATTTTACCGGCTAACCTGAAAAATCGTTCTGTTACATATTTCTGATGAAAAGTATTTATGTTGTTGATTTTTCGGAAAACCTGATATTGGATATGTTAAGCTGTATTGAAGTGGTGTCATTCCACCTGTTTTCTTCTATCTGGTAAGTAATATCGAACTGTTTGCCCTGCTGTATTCCGGGGAGGAAGTTTCCTTGTTGAAAAGCAATTGCATTGAATTCTTTCCTTGTATAATCGGGGTGGGAAACTTTAAGCTTAAGATGATGGTTTTTTCCTACAATTCTTGCCGAGCCCCGTTCGACAAGGTTTTGGGTCAGAAAGACAGGGTTGCTGTTACCCGGCCCGAAAGGTGCAAACTGTTTTAATATTCGAAAAAACTTATCGGTAATATCATATAACCTGATGGTGGTATCAATTTCAATTTCCTGCACAAGCATATCATCCGTAATATTTTCATTGACAAAATTTTCAAAAGCGATCGAGAAATCCTCCAGCTTTTCCTGTTTGAGGCTAAGCCCGGCAGCATATTTATGTCCGCCGAATTGTTCAAGGTGGTCTTTACACGCGTTAATGGCATCATAAATATCAAAATCTTTTACCGATCTTGCCGAGCCTGTGATCATGCCATTAGAGCGTGTTAAAATTATTGTAGGTCTGTAATATGATTCCGTAAGTCGCGAAGCCACAATCCCGATAACGCCTTTGTGCCAGGAAGGATTATAAAGTACAGTAGCTTTGCTGGATTTAAGCTTATGGTCGCTTTCGATCATTTTTAAAGCTTGCCTGGTAATCTCTACATCGAGATTGCGTCTTTCTTTGTTTTGACTGTCAATATTAAGGCTTAAATCATGAGTATCTGCCATTTTTTCACAAATAAGAAGTTTCACGGCATTGCTTCCGGTTTCGATTCTTCCTGCAGCGTTAATACGTGGCCCAACAATGAAAATAAGATCGTTTATCGTGATCTCTCGTGTAAAGATTGTTTTTTTATCCGGTTGATTTTTTCTGATGATATTACTGTAAAACAGAATGGATTCCAGCCCGGGGCACGGGTCAAAATTAATTTGTTTAAGTCCGTAATAAGCAAGCACCCGGTTTTCTCCGGTAACAGGCACAATATCAGCAGCAATACTGACTACCACAAGGTCGAGATATTTTTTCAAATCAGAAAAAGGTTTTTTCTTTTTTTTGCTCAGCGCTTGTGCTATTTTAAAACTCAAACCGCATCCCGACAATTCTTTGTAAGGATAAGGGCAATCAATCTGTTTGGGGTCAATAACAGCATAAGCCGGTGGTAATATCTCGCCGGGTATGTGATGATCACAAACAATAAAATCTATGTTTTTCTGTCGAGCCTTAGCTACCTGGCTTATTGCCTTAATGCCACAGTCAAGACTTATTATGACCGAAAAACCATTTTCGTGAGCATAATCAATACTTTTATAGCTGATGCCATATCCCTCTGAATATCTGTCGGGAATATAAAAGTCAACGTTAGAGTAGAATTCCTTTATAAAAGAATATAAAAGTGCTACTGCCGTAGTACCGTCAACATCATAGTCACCATATATCAATATTTTTTCATTGTTTTTTATTGCACTGTTTATGCGGGTAATGCACTTATCCATGTCTTTCAGCAAAAATGGATCATGCAAAGAATTGAGAAGCGGGCGAAAGAAAATCTTTGCATCTTCAAAGCCAGTGATACCCCTGAAATATAACAGCTTGGCCAAGACCGGACTGATGGATAGTTTTTCGGTGAGGCATCGAACCACTTCAGGATCAGCATTATTTTTTACCACCCATCTTTTCCCCATTATAAAATTTTTCAGCTAAAATAATAATTAATGGGTAATAATTTTTGTTTTTAACTTTTAAAATTAAAATCCAATTAAAACCGGGGGCAGTCTTTTAGCCTTTGGGGTCATGATACTAAGGTTAATTGCGTTTATTAAGACATGAGTACTCTTATCCGGTTATTTTTGACTTCCACGATACCTTCATTTACGTCGAGATAGAAAAGTTTACGGTTTTCGTCTATTATTTTAGCTTTACCCTGTTCGATCAGAGCTATCATCGGTGCATGGTTTTTAAGAATCTCAAAAGAGCCCATAACCCCCGGCAATTGCACTAAAACAACTTCTCCGGAGTAAACGGTTTTTTCGGGTGAAATGATCTCCAAAAACATTTCCTTAGCTTTTTGATTGTTCTTCCAGCAATTTTTTCCCTTTTTCAACAGCCTGTTCTATTGTTCCAACGAGCAGGAAGGATTGTTCGGGATACTGGTCTGTTTCACCGTTAATTATCATTTTGAAGCCCTTTATTATTTCTTCAATTGGCACAAACTGTCCTTTAAGGCCTGTAAACTGTTCTGCAACGAAGAAAGGCTGGCTGAGGAATCGCTGAATCTTTCTTGCCCTTTGAACCACTTGTTTATCTTCATCTGACAATTCATCCATTCCCAGTATAGCAATTATATCCTGGAGTTCTTTGTATCTTTGTAATAATATTCTCACCTGTTTTGCCACACTATAGTGTTCATCACCCACAATTTCCGGGGAAAGAATTCTGGAGCTTGAATCCAGTGGGTCTACAGCGGGATAAATACCCAGTTCAAATATTTTCCTGCTAAGCACTGTAGTTGAATCGAGGTGCGAAAAAGTGGTTGCCGGCGCAGGGTCTGTGAGGTCGTCAGCCGGCACATAAACTGCTTGAACGGATGTGATTGACCCTCTTTTTGTTGATGTTATCCTTTCCTGCATCAGCCCCATTTCTGTGGCAAGGGTTGGCTGATAGCCCACGGCCGAGGGCATTCTTCCAAGGAGTGCCGAAACTTCCGAGCCGGCTTGTGTAAAACGGAAAATATTATCAAGGAAAAAGAGTATATCGGCACCCGATGTTTCATCATCACCATCCCTGAAATATTCTGCAACAGACAGCCCTGACAGTGCTACTCGGGCTCTTGCACCTGGTGGCTCATTCATCTGCCCGAAGATCAAAGTTGCCTGCGACTTTGCCAATGCCTCCTTGTCAACTTTCGAAAGATCCCATGTTCCTTCTTCCATAGATTTTTTGAACTCTTCACCATAACGTATTACACCAGACTCAATCATCTCGCGCAGCAGGTCATTTCCCTCACGTGTCCGATCACCAACACCGGCAAAAACGCTTGTCCCCTGATAACCCTTGGCAATATTGTTTATCAACTCCATGATCAATATGGTTTTCCCTACACCCGCTCCGCCAAATAAACCGATTTTGCCTCCCTTCAAATAGGGTGTAAGCAAATCAATTACTTTTATTCCGGTGTAAAGAATTTCGCTTTCCGTTTTCAACTCCTCAAATGACGGAGCTTCACGGTGAATAGGATAACGTTTTAATGTTTCTACTTCACCCATACCGTCAATACTCTTACCCGTCACATTTAAAAGCCGTCCGCGTAACTCCTGACCGGCAGGCATTGTTATCGGCTTGCCCGTGCAAATAACCTCCATACCCCTGCATAAACCGTCAGTAGAATCCATGGCTATGGTGCGAATAGTATCCTCACCCATATGCTGCTGACATTCCAAAACTATAACATTGCCAAGATCATTGGTAACCTCAAGCGAATCATAAATACTGGGAAGCATTTCCGTGTTTTCAAATTCCACATCAACCACAGGACCTATAATTTGTGATATTAAACCTTTTCTGTTTTTCATCAAAAATGTATTGTTATTTTAAGTTTCAAATATATTTTTCAAAAAACGAATTTAAACATTTTTAATTATTCGATAAAAAAGTATTGCCGATAAAATGAAATAAAATTGTTTTAAAACCATAAGCTGCTGATTTATAGAGTCTTTATTTTGATTTTTTTATTAAACATTTTGATTATAAATCCGTTTGATTGTCAATTCTTAGAGTTATTTCACTTCGTTCAATACAAGCTTGCTGTCTTCTTGGCAGCTATAAAAAAGTAAATATTGCCTCCAATATTGTCAACTTTAACAGAATAATGTATTAATATTGAGATTCTGAAAGTTTAAAAAATTTCTCCGCACCATAAGTGGAACTTATCTTAATTCTGCCAAAATAGCAAAAGAAATACGAGAATCAGAAGAGATAATTAATATCCTAAGCAGTATGATAAACAAGTCAACAGGTGGAAAAAGAAATTAAACCCGTAGAATATGAATTTGCAAAGAATTAATAGTTTAAATGCTCTGGTATATTCTATATTAGGTTTTGCTATTTTGCAAACCGGTATTCAACGGGTTTAATCTTGCGGTATCAACGGTTTTGAATTTGGGAATTGGGATTTACCACGTTGGACTTTGTCCTACGAGGTTTATTTTGAACTTTGAATTTTGAACTTTGGATTTTATTCAATGATTTCTAAAAACACAATTTTTTAAATCTATCAATCATTTAATAGAATAGAGCCAAAAATTTTAATCTGACAGTAGTGATTAATTATCGTTATTGAAATCAAAAAATTTATATTTCCAAACGTTTCGTATTTTAGCATACTCAAAATTAAGCCCTGTTGAAATTATATCAAATAAATAAAATATCTTCCGGCGATCCCTTCAGGTATATCGTTATCGGATCTTTTGCGGGTATAACCTGTAAGAACTGGCATTGCCTGAAAAACACCATATCAAAAGACTTTAATAATATCCTGTTTATTCATGTTGAAGATAAACTATTTTCTGCAAAAACCGGTTCTCAGAGTAAAAACAGTTTTGTTTTGAACAGCAGAAGCGAATTTATTGATTTTTACAGAATATCGGGTGTAAAACATTTACTGTTTGTCTGCCTGGAAGAGCTTACATTTGGAAACCATAACGTATCCGGAGAAATTTTATCATCATACATTAAAAAGTCCGAAACTGTTTGGATTGATGCTTCTTTGCATTCTTTTCTTGATAAGAGTTCCGGTGATGACCGCTTTATTGTTTTGCCGCAAAGCTTTAATGATCCGGGCATAATCTGTAAATTGCTTGATAAAGGTATGGTTAAAGAAGCAGCCGCCGAATTGGGATATTTATACCAGGTAAGAGGAAAAGTTTATTATGGGAATAGCCTGGGACGAAAGCTTGGTTATCCTACAGCCAATATTTTGCCCGATGATTACCGTAAAAAAATTCCCGCAAAAGGGGTTTATACCGCACTTATTCATACAGACAGCCAATGGAATAAATGTATGATGAATATTGGTGTCCGCCCGACACTTAATAAAAGTGGCTTAACAATTGAAGCGCATATCTTTGATTTTGAAAATAAAATCTACGACAAAAATGTATCTGTACATATGGTTGACAAACTTCGTGATGAAAAGCGTTTTCCAACACTTATATCACTGAAAAACCAAATTATTAACGATGAAAAAAAAGCATTAAATGTTTTAAAAAATATTGAAGACAATATTGATGTTAAAGGTGAATTTTGTTTTATCTGAAGTTTATCGTTAATATGGCAATTAAAAAAGGGTTGCCTTTTTCAGGCAACCCCTGACCGTTTTTTGTAAATCAAAAATTCATTAGCATGAAAAATTGAACTACAAATATAATGTTTTTTTTATAAAAAAAATCTTTTTTAAAAATTTTCTCATTATGATAAACGCACAGTAAAAACCCAATTCTATATTTTTAAAATGACATTAAACTACAGGTCATATTTGAGTGATATAAAGAGGCTTGCCGGCTCTTTTTTTGGCAAGCCGGTTATTAATTATTTAAAGATCTTTTTTTTATTTCATATATCACGTCTGACAGGAAATGTTTTTACCGCATCATTCCCGTTTGCTTTTTCTGCAGAGGTTTCATCCATGTGTAACCTGGGTTGTCCAGGGTGCATGGTTGGTATGGGCAAAACAGTCAGGGAAAAACATTTTATGGATATTTTAATTTTTGAAAAGCTCCTGAATGAAACCCGGCGCCGCAGTTTTTATGTTAACCTCTATTTTCAGGGCGAACCTTTCCTTAATAAAAACATCTTTGATTTTATTTCAAAAGCCAAAAGCAAAAGATTTTATACGGTGGTTTCAACCAACGGTCATTTTCTTGATGAAAAGAACAATGAAGAGCTTATCCGTTCAGGACTTGACAGACTTGTTGTTTCAATAGACGGCATACGTGCCGAAACATACTCTCATTACAGGAAAGCCGGCGACTTCTTCAAAGTTATAAAGGGAATTAAAAATTTGACGCAACAGAAAAAGGTAACGAAAAAAAAACATCCCTTTATTGTTTTACAATTTTTGGTTCACCGTAACAACGAACATGAGCTCAAAGATCTTAAAAGCTTTGCCGGCCAACTTGGTGTGGATATGGTTAAATTGAAATCGATGCAATTCCATACCCCTGAATCAATGGAAAAATTATCACCATCAAATGAAAAATACCGTCGTTACAGGCAAAACACAGACGGAACATGGCACGTAAAAAGTAATGGTCAAAAGCCCTGTTTTCGTATCTGGAGCCAGTTTGTTATCACATCCGACGGAGATGTTGTGCCTTGCTGTTATGATAAAATACCGCAACATGTAGCAGGAAATATAAACGAAGGAAGCATCACTGAAATCTGGAAAAGCAAAAAGCTTAATGCTTTGCGCAAAAATCTTATAAATAATAAAAACCTCCCCGGTATATGCTATAATTGTTATTCATAGCTAACCTTATTAATTAATAAACTATAGTTGAGGGTGACGGGTTTACCCCGTTAAATAACAAAGCGATATATTATACAGGTTTAGATCATTAGCTAGATGTTGATTAAAACATCAATAATTTTAAAATAGTTTATTTAACGGGGTGAACGGGTAACGGGTGGTTAGCACTGTATAAAGTATCATATGCTGAGGCAAACCGTTCAATTTCATTACAGAAAACAATATGTTGCAAATCCTCAATCAGGCATGTAATATCCTTGCTTGTATTGTTCAGCACAATTATGGTAGTATTATCATCAATAAATCTTTTGAATGATGTACGGTATCCGTTCCATCTGCCGGGGTGGTGCACTACTTTGCGGTCGAGGAATGTTTGGAGCCGCCAGCCAAGTCCATAACTGACCGTTCTGCTATTATTAAGCCTGGTACGTTCAAATGCCTCACGTATAAGATTGTCGGGCAGCAATGAGTTGTTGTAAAGAGCCTGATCCCATTTATAAAGGTCAATAACGGAAGAATAGATGCCTTTATCTCCCATCACACCATCAATATAATTATGCGGAATGCGGATGTATGAATTTCTGAACCTTCGATAACCATATGCTAAGTTTTCAACGATTCCGGGATTATTGAGATCTTTTACGAATGAGTGGTTCATATTGAGAGGCTCAAATATTTTTTCTTCAATGAATCCGGCATAACTTTTTCCCGACACTCTTTCAATAAGCAAAGCCAAAAAAACATAACCTGTATTGGAATAATCAAATCTTTGCCCGGGCTGAAAATTAACAGGCAGGGTATATTTAACAAACAGATCGAGAATATCTTCATTGCCAGGTATTCTTTTGCTCCGCCATCTGTTTTCAATAAGCCACATATAATTTTGCAGCCCCGATGTATGAGTGAGCAAATGTCGTATTGTCATATCAGGGTAAGGGAACTCCGGAATATGTTTTATCATCGGGTCATCTAATTCCAACAGCCCCCGTTGTTGCAACAGCAAAACGGCAGCAGCCGCAAAAGTCTTGCCTATGCTGGCAACCTGGAAAATGGTAGAATCATTTAATGGCGCTTTATTTTCAAAGTCACCATAACCAAATGAACGGTTGTAAAGTATTATACCGTATCGTGCAATCAATACATTACCATTAAAGTCATTATTTTCCAATAATCTTGTGATAGTCTCATCATAATATTTTATCTCCTCCCCGAAAACTACCGGAGGCGCACCCACTTCCTGCATAGTGGAATAACCCCCAACACCTTGTTGGTCAACATTTTTAGTAACATTCAAATTAAATGTACCAAAAAGGATAAAGATAAAAATAAACAACAAATAACGATAAGAATATACAATACCAAAAAAACATTTATTAAGTATCTTGAAAAAAGACGATTGTATGCCAACAAACGTAAACATAAATTCCTTTCCGAACAACCTCATTGTTATTATCTTCTTATTATTCATTTTGCGTGTAAAAATAATAATTATTTTCTATACATATACTATACGCATATTGTATTTTAAAGGTTTAGGGGGATTAGAAAATTTATCACACAGGGAAGTCCGTTACCGTGCAGGTTTTATATATAAATCCGGGTTTGTCATTACAGTGTCCTGTGTGGTTTAATTTATTTGTTTTGAATGTTTTATATCGTTTTTTTGAACCACGCAGACACATATTACACAAAAAACACATAGGGTATTAATTCAATCCATTGGTAAATTAAACTAAAGTTTTTGTCCTTGCTTTATAATATTTTTGACTGTTCATTTATACAGTATTTGTTTGTGTTATATCGCTCATTATTTGCATTTTACTTTGTTTTATTGTTTAGTGTGATGAAATTATTTTAATAAGCCTGAACTTCTGAGCTTCAGCATCATTTTTTTATGGTTTTCAGGAGTCTTAGAAAAGATGCCTGAATGGTACCAGCAACCATTCAAACAACCGCTGCACGACAGGCCTTTTGGTCCAGCTATCAAAATCAAAAATTTCGGATTCTTTTACTGTTTCATTAATATGATTAACTATTTGTCTGACCAGTGATTTGTGTTGTCCTGCAAGGCATATTTCATGCATATAACGGAACGACCGATAATCAAAGTTTGACGATCCTATTACAAAATACTTTCTGTCCATCAAAAAGATCTTTGAGTGCAGGTTTTGCGAAAGGAAAAAAAATATTTTTACGTTGTGTTGCGAAAGTTCTCCAAGATATTTTGAAGTAAGAACATCAAGAACCTGAATATCGGATTTTTTGGGTATAATAACTTTTACAGAAATGCCACGTTCACAGGCATGCATCAAGGCTTTTCTCAAATGTGCTCCCGGCAGAAAATACGGCGTTTCAATTATTATCTCCTTTGTGGCTTTATTAATCAAATCAAGGTATTTCCTTTGCACAGGTTGATGAATAAGAGAGGGTACATCACGCAATATCTCCAGTTTATTATGTCGTATGATTTTTGTATATTCTGTCTTATCAAAAAAATATTTTTTATATATCTTGAAATCCCCCCAAAAAACTTCAACGAATTTTTTTGCAATATCCCCTTTTATCCTGAAAACTGATTCACGCCAATTAAGCGAATAACTGGCAATATTTGCCGAGCCGATATAAACAATTTCCTCGTCCACAATCATCAGTTTGCGATGGTTTCTTCTATGACTCTTCGTAAAAGCATCCCAGTTGAGCCTGATCTTTTCAAAAAACCGTAGTTCTGCGCCTTCTTCAACCAATTCCTGGAAAAAACCATAGGATGATTGTGCACCCCACGAATCAATTAAAAGCTTTACCTTAACTCCTTCCTGGCATTTCTTCAGAAGATTATCCCTGAAACGCACACCAAAAGGATCATTACTGAAACGATATATTTCAATAAAAATACTTTCTGTTGCGGCTTTTATATCGTCAAGCATTGCCGTATAAAACAGCAACGGATCGGAATACATCTTTATTTGCGGATCATCCTTCTGCATTATAATAATTGTTAAAACCTGCTTTTATAAACTCAAAAAGGCAATTGCCGGAGACTAATTTATATCTCAATATGCGTAGCTAATTTATAAATTTTAATTGAATTATAAATTCTTTTTCTTTTACCATCTACATATACCATCAACTTTTTTAAAAAATAATAAATCAATAAAATCATAAAATAACACACATATTTTTACTATTTTTGGCGGGTAAATAAATAATATGACTAAATCCATAACAATAAAAAATGTTGAAGAAGCTATCGGATTTACATATTTTGGCAAAAAAGGGTAAAATCAAAAAGCTTGTACTGGCTGCTGGACATGATGCCAATGCTATGGCAGCTGTTATGAACGCTTTCAGGGCAGGGATAATTGAGCTTATTCTTGTAGGAGATGATAATAAGATCAGGGAGATTGCTTCAGAAAAAAGTTATAATCTTGATGGAATTAAGGTTATTGATGAGCCCGACAATGACCTGGCTGCTGCTGTTTCCATTAAAATGGTAAGCGGCAAAGAAGCTGATATTGTTATGAAGGGTAATCTTGGTACAGCCAATCTTTTGCGTGCAGTTTTAGACAAAGAATGGGGTTTGAGGACAGGCGAGTTATTATCGCATCTTGCAATTTTTGAACTTCCGGCCTACCATAAAATATTAGGGCTTACCGATGCGGCAATGAATATTGCGCCTGATCTTGAAGGAAAAATATCATTGATTCGCAACTCAGTAGATTGTTTTCGCTCTCTCGGCATCGAACAACCCAAGGTGGCTGTTTTAAGTGCTGTTGAAACGGTTAATCCAGATATGAAGTCTTCCGTGGAGGCAGCTATACTTACCAAGATGGCTCAACGCAAACAAATTAAGAATTGTATTGTTGACGGACCTCTGGCTTTTGATAATGCCATAAGCAAAAAAAGCACCGAAATAAAAGGTGTAGACAGTTCCGTGGCCGGTGATACCGATATCCTGGTAGGTGATGATATAGACGTATCAAATAGTTTATATAAAGCTTTCATGTATTTTGCCGGGGCGAAATGTGCCGCGGTAATTGTAGGTGCAGCAGCGCCTATAGTTCTTACTTCGCGAGCCGATAGTGATGAAACAAAGCTGAACAGCATTGCACTGGCTGCAGCTGTTAATCAATAGTTAATGATCTTTAATTTTACAGAAAAAGAAATAATATGGACGATAAATTAATTCTTGCTATTAATCCTGGTTCTACATCAACAAAAATTGCTCTGTTTCAAGGTAATAAAGAGATGTTCCTAAAGAACGTCAAACATTCTTCTGAAGAACTTGACAAATTTGCTAAAATTACCGACCAATTTGAATTCCGTAAAAATGTTATTCTATATGAGATAGAGAATTCGGGTTTTAACATAACCGATATCGGCACAATCGTAGGGCGCGGTGGAATTGTAAAACCCGTAAAATGCGGCGTTTATAGGATCAATAAAGCACTGCTCAAAGATTTGAAAAAAGGGGTTTTGGGTGAACATGCCAGTAACCTGGGCGGGCTTATTGCAAATGATATTTCCAGGTCTATCAAGGGATCAAAAGCTTTTATAGCCGACCCTGTGGTTGTTGATGAGCTGGATGATATTGCGCGTGTTTCCGGTCATCCCAAGCTTGAAAGGGTTTCCATCTTTCATGCTTTGAATCAAAAAGCCATGGCGCGACAACATGCAAAATCAATATCCCAAAATTATGAAGATCTGAACCTTATTGTAGTACATCTTGGTGGTGGTATTTCTGTTGGGGCGCATCGCAGGGGAAGAGTGGTTGATGTGAACCAGGCAATTGACGGTGAAGGGCCTTTTTCTCCTGAACGCAGCGGAACATTACCGGTTGGTGCCTTAGCCAAATTATGCTTTAGCGGTGAAGTAACCCATGAAGAAGTTAAAAAAATGATCACAGGGCAAGGTGGTTATGTCGCCTACCTAGGCACCAACAATGCTCATGAAGTTGAAAAACGCGCCGAGCAAGGTGATAAAAAAGCCAAATTCATACAGGAGGCTTTGGCTTACCAGGTAGCTAAAGAAATAGGAGCCATGTCAACAGTTCTTAAAGGCGATGTAGATGGTATAATTTTAACCGGTGGGATGGCATACGGGAAAAGCCTGATTGACAGTATTACCGAAAGAGTACGCCATATCTCTTTCGTGTACGTTTATCCGGGTGAAGATGAAATGCGCGCACTTGCAAAGAATGCATTGATGGCTCTTAAAGGTGAAGTCGAAATTTTTGAATATAAGTGAAAGGTATGTGTTTAAGATACGAGCCTGAAGGCGCGTCTCCCGGTTTTTCACCTTATTTTACAAGCCTTACGGTGTGGTCATACTTTCTTCGCTGACGCAGCCTTGGAAAATAAACTTTTTATATTTCTCCTAAGCAAAAGCCGCATAACAGCGTCAGTATGGTAAAGCACTCAACAGATCAAAAACCCGCCAGCATTAACGTATAGATTATCTGCTTGTTAAACAAAACCGGTTCATGCCCCGGCAAAATGTCGTGATCATTTTTTATCTTCATTTAATAACGGCATTCTTATTATAAAAGTTGATCCTTCGTTGGCTTCTGATTCAAAAGAAATGCTTCCGTTAAAACCTTCTATAATGTTTTTTACCATTGCCAAACCTAATCCAAGGCCACCGGTTTTAGTAGTAAAATATGGCTTAAAAATTTTATCTTTCTGCGAATCCGGGATTCCGCACCCTTTGTCTTTAATACGAATAACCGCCTCATTCCCTTCTTTGAGGCACTCAATGGTTATATACGCTGTTTTGTCCTTTTCGTAAGATTGTATTGCATTTTTGAGAAGATTGTTAAATACACGCAGCATTTGTTTTGGATCGGCATAAACAGCCATTTCCCGGTCTTCGATATTGAGAATTATCTTCACTCTTTCAAAATCTTTATACATCTCTAAAACTTCAGGTATAAAGCTGTTTAAGCAAATCCTGCTATTGTTGTTAGAAGGCAGTTGGGCAAAATCTGAAAATTCGCTGGCTATAAGCGACAGTGAATCAATTTGTTCAACCATATTTTTTGTGAACCCTTCCAGTCTTTCCTCCCAGTCTTCCACCCTGTCTTTCCATGCTTTGTGCAAATACTGTACACTGAGTTTCATTGGTGTCAGCGGATTTTTAATCTCGTGTGCAACCTGTTTAGCCATCTCCCTCCATGCAAACTCTCTTTCATTCTTTGCCAAAAGCTCAGCACTTATTTCAAGTTCATCAATCATCCGGTTATATTCCCTGACAAGGTTACCAATCTCATCATTACGGCTCCATTGAATTTTCATATTTGTTCTGCCAAGCTTTATTCGCGATAAGCTCTCACTAATAAGCTTCAAAGGACGGGTAACATAATTGGAAATGAAAAATGCAACGACAATTGCCATTACCAATAACAAGAGGTAAATGTTCAGAAAGGCAACCAGGAATGTTGAAATTTCATATCGCATTTCGCGTTCCCTTGCAAAATAAGGCAGATTAATATATGCAAGCAGTTTGTTATCAAAGTTTTTTAACGGGATATATGCCGAAAGAAACTCAAGCTTGCCGATATGCTCTTTATGGATATAAAAACTCTTGTTCCTGTCTTTAATTGTACCTAAAGCCACCGGGTTCATAAATGTGGAAACCAGTCCTTCATCATATATTCTGGAACGCGATGAGGCTAATAGCTTACCGTCGGGGTCAAACAGATTAATATCGGTAAAAAAAACATTGGATAGTGTAAGCAATTGATCGGAAAGATAATATTCGTAATGATAATCAAGATATGGCTCTTCCCCCAGGTTTTGTTCCAGTTCAATCAAAATACTATAAGCTTTTTCGCTGACTATATTTAGGCTTTTGTTTTCATGTACATTAAGCAAAAACCAAACCGATGCCCACCCAATTACTATTCCTGATAAAATTACAATAAACACCATAGAAAACTGCACTCTGCGTTTGAAATTCATTTTCAGCTTCATACTGTCTTTCCGGGCATGTATCAATATCCAGAAAACAACAACCATAAGAAAAAACAAAATAAACAAGTATGAAAAGGGTGCAATGATCTCAAAAAACCCGTCTTTTTCGCGGCTTATTATTATTTGTGTGTCTTCATCTTTCTGATAATTCAAATGATGAAAATCCTCCGTTTCAAAAAAGGTAAACTCTTCCTCAAAATCTCCATAAGCCGTAGATTTATTATTAAAGAAATAATTGCCCACCCTGTGGGTAAGTTCTCCGAATTTGTAAAAAGCGAAAGAATAATTGATAAGCTCCCTTTTAATATCCACCGATTCGTCCAAAAGCAGTTCGGGAAAGCCCATATCCCGGGGTATATATTTAGAGTCAAATTCTACATAGATGAAGTAATCCGGTCTCTTTTCAGGATATTTATGCAGGTGATCATTATCAAAAAATATGGGCAACCTTGCTATATAGCTATCACGCCCGGTGTTATTTTCAAGATAATACAAATATTGGGAATCTGTTGATTTTCCAAAAGATCCGATATAATCATCAAAGAAATATTCGCATTCAACCTCAATATTTTCAGGTTTAATTAAAAGTAAATCATCAGGATGGCATATCGTTACCTGCATATCGTATTTAAGCCAATAATCATGGAAATAATTGGTTTTTAAATAGTTATAAACTTCCTGCTCGTCGTAGGGGTCGTAATAAATAATTTGCCTAAGATCTATGTCTGAAAGTAAATCATTTTCGTTTTCCAAAAACAAGTATTCGGCAACAGGGTCATGATCGGACGATAATTTCAAAGCAAGAGTTTTTCTTTCATCACGCTCTTTGATTTCATTAAAACCATAAAGAGCTGTTGTGGAAATCACGGAAAAAACAAACATATAAACCAGTAAATGGCTGAACTTTATCCGGTTACCTTCTGTAGTTTTTTCATTGATTATCAAAATGGTTAATAATATTACAAAAACTGCCAATAACAACAAGTATTCAAAACCCGCAATCACGGTTACTGCCAGCAAAACAAGAAATGATGTTAAAACTGCCGTGTACATGTATTGCACAGGTTTTATTACTGCTTTAATGTACCATAAAATTGTTCTTGCAAAAAAGTAAAAAGCAAATAAAATAAGACCAATAATTACGAAGCCAATTATTGAATAATAATCAAGACTAAAAACAAAATTCACATTAAGATTTAATTTCGAATTGATTACCAGTCCTTTTACAAGCTCATAAATGCCATATCCGGATAATCCTATCAATGCGGCACCCGTAAAACATATTGAAATCTTTTTCCAATCAGAGACTACCGGCTTGAATTCAATATTCTGCAGTTTCTGGTTTATAACCCATGTTATCCAAAATATCAGTATTACATTCAGAAACAGATCACCAAGTGATGGTAAATAGTAAGAAGTAGCATAAAGCGAAGGTGAAAACAACTCACTTTCGGCCAAAGAAGATGCAATCCCGTAAAAAAAGAATATGGTCCGTGCAATTATCACCAAAAGAGCAAAAATTAACACAGCACCAAAAACATTTCTTCTTTCGTTGTAAAAACAATCAAAAACTATCCTGTATATGCCCCAAAAAATAAAAAAAAGGGATAACATTGCAAAAGCAATTGAAGAATAATAGAGTGGTTTTGATCTATATATAACAGTTGTTTTTTCGCCCGGACAGAAATAGAACAAAACATTTTCCTGATCTTTATCAAGGACTTTGTAATTTGTTTCGGCTAAAGAGGGTAAAACAGGTTCGGGCATCATTTCATATCCTGTATGATATGTGTTTCTTAAAAACCTGTTTTGATAATTGTAATTTCGTTTCAAAAGCATGAACGCCCAAAAGTCATAGTCTTCCCGGGGTTTTTTTATGTAATAGTACCACCCGTTTTGCAACTCAAGCAGCCCTTCATTTTCCAAAAGACCTGTAAGTTCATAAAAGGAAAGGCTGTTATCTGACCAAAAAACCGCATGATCATATTTGCTAACGATGAAAACAAAACCATATTTATCATGTTTTTTGGCAAAATGCTCAATGACTTCTGAATTTTTATGAATGTTTTTTTCCGTATTTTCAAACTTGTCAATAAGAAATAAAAGTTCATTAATGGCTGTCTGCCGGTTATTAAGAAAAGCTTCGTTAAATTCAGATACCTTTTGTTCAAGATCAGCTTCTGTTTTTTTTTCATTATATATCCATTCGGAAATAAAAACAAAAGCAACCCCGGCAAGCAGTAATATAAACGGATAAATATTTTTTACTGGAATTTTTAACATGGTACATATTTTGATAAAATTACCAAATGAAATTATTATACAAATATATTTTCATGAATATTAATTTTTCTGTGGATTTTTTTTATTTAAATTCATCAGGAATATTACAAATCACTAACGTACGGCAAATTTTATTCCAATTCATTATACAAAACTCAAAATGTTATTAAATAGTACCTAAGATTCCAAAACACACAACATTCACCCCGTTGAATTTTAAAAGAAGAATCAGCACAAAATAGCTACAGTGACAACCCGTTACCCGTCACCAATATTAAAATTGTTAATGAATTTGAGGAGCTTAATAATCACGTTATTTATATTTTATTATTTTCAGATTCGTGAAAATTTACCACTATATTGACAGGCCCTTCATAACATACATTTCTATTTACAGTCTATCTGTTTTTCTTAAAAAAATAAACCTGGCTTGAATAGGGTTTCATTTTAAAAAGCCCGTACAAATTTGATATAAAGCCAATAGTTGCTGCTCTAATCATATTTATCGGCGATTTATAATTTTTTTCGCTCATTAATGAAACAAAAAAACTATCGAATATTAAAGGTTTTTTATCAATCAATTCAAAACCATATTTATTGCCCAGGCTTTTTAATGATTTTTCATTGAAGTGGTGCAGGTGTCTCGGAACGTCAAAGCCTGCCCACGATTCTTTATAATACCCGGCATCGTATGATTCATAATTTGGTACTGCGATCACCAATAATCCATTATTTTTTAAAATGTTATTAAAACAGATCATAGTTTTATCCGGCTCATAAACATGTTCTATAACATGCCATAATGTAATAACATCAAACTGTTCTGATGAAAATTCGTTTAATTGTGCCTGACGGTTTATTATGTTGGTCTTCGTTTTATCCTGTGAAATTTTACGTGCATTTTTATCAGGTTCAAACCCATGACCATACCATCCTTTTTCAATACATTTTTTTAAAAATTCTCCGGTTCCGCATCCATAATCCAAAATTTTCGGCTTTTCTTCCAGATGTTTTTTTATAAAGCCTATTTTCTTTTTTATCATTCTGTTACGAATGAAAAAATAGACTTTTTCCATAAAAGCAACAGGTTTTTCAGCATGTGAAATATACCCCTGATATTGGTAAAAGATTTTCATTTGATCTTCTTCCGGCAGAGGTGTTGTATGCAACAATTCACATTTTTTACATTTGCAAAGTGTAAATATTTTCCCTGAAACGAGATCATCTCTTACCTTTGAATAAACAACCAATGGTTCCTCTTTACAAATAATGCATTTATAAATATTTATCACCTTTTCTTGTGTTTTTTAGAAAATCCTGATTGTTCCACGTGAAACATTTTTTCTTAGATCAAAAAGGTTTTAAACCTGAATTATTCTTAGTTATAACAGGTCGCCACTACTTGGCTTTTGGGTTACCGAGATAGCCGAATTTTAAGCACGCAAAGAAAAAAAATCATTTATGATCTTTTCCTTAGCGCCTTTGCGCTTTTTGCGGAAAGCTCTTTGCGGTCTTTGCGTGAAAAAAACTTTCTTTTAAAAAACAAATTCATCTTTTCAAAAAAATCAATAATACCGAAATATCTGCAGGAGAAATGCCGCTTATACGGCTTGCCTGCCCGATATTTTTAGGTTTTATTTCCTGCAGTTTCTGGCGTGCTTCCAATGACAAGCCTTTAAGTTTCATATAATCCAGATCTTTATTTAACGAAAGATTTTCAAGTTTTTGGATTTTTTCGACCATCTCTTTTTCTTTCATTATATATCCTTCGTATTTTATCAATATTTCTGTTTCTTCCAAAACTTCATTTTTGGTATATTTCAAATCAAAACTTTCAACAAAATCCTTGAAATCATCAATCAATTCATATAATCGGAAAATTGACACCTGTGGCCTTTTTATCAAATCTTTAATATTGGATTTTAATTTTAGTTTTGTTGTGCCAACATTTTCGAGGAAATTATTTATTTTGTCTCCTTCTAGCCTGTTATATTCTATATATTCGATGATCCTATTGATTGCATCAATTTTTTTCCTTACCACATTGAATCTTGTTCCTGGGCAAAGTCCGATATTATATCCCTTTTCTGTCAGCCGCATATCCGCATTACTTTGTCTCAATAACAACCGGTATTCAGCCCTGCTTGTAAACATACGGTATGGTTCGTTTGTTCCCTTGGTAACCAGGTCGTCTATAAGTACGCCAATATATGATTCTGATCTTTCCAGTATAAAGGGCTGAAACTTGTTAATTTTTCTAATTGCATTGATACCTGCCATCAAACCCTGGGATGCGGCTTCTTCATAACCTGTCGTTCCGTTTACCTGCCCGGCAAAAAACAAATTCTCTGTTTTTTTCGACTCAAGAGAATAATCCAGTTGTGTGGGTGGAAAAAAATCATACTCTATTCCATAGCCCGGTTTTATAATCTTTGCATTTTCAAGTCCTTTTATTTTCCGCAGTGCTTTATATTGAACATCTTCAGGCAAGCTTGAAGAAAACCCGTTTATATAATATTCATAGGTATTCCATCCTTCAGGTTCTAAAAATAGTTGATGCCGTTGACGATCTTCAAATTTGACGAGTTTATCTTCGATAGAAGGGCAGTAACGAGGCCCTGCACCCTTTATCATACCATGATAAAGCGGCGAATCTTTAAATCCTTTTTTTAAAATATCGTGAACAACAGGGCTTGTATATGTCAGAAAGCAGCTTCTTTGTTTTTCCGGCCTGGGTGTATTTGTAAAAGAAAATCTTCCGGGATTTTCATCACCTTTTTGTTCAATTAATTTTTTAAAATCAATACTGCGTCCATCCAGTCTGACAGATGTACCGGTTTTTAATTTATCAGACTCTATACCATATTTTTTTATTGATTCTGTAAGCCCTTTTGATGCTACCTCTCCAAGTCTTCCGCTTTCAAACCATTTTCTTCCTATAAATATTTTTCCATTAAGGAAAGTTCCGCTTGTAATAATACAACACTTAGCTCTTATTTCAATTCCAAGTTTTGTTTTTACAGAGTAAAACTTATCATTTTTTACTATAATTTTTTCAACTGCATCCTGCCATAGACTAATATTTTCTACAGATTCTATACACTGTCTCCATTTCCCTGTAAAGGCGAGCCTGTCTATTTGTGCTCTGGGGCTCCACATAGCGGGCCCTTTACTTCGGTTTAACATTCTGAATTGAATTGTAGTATAATCCGCAATGATCCCTGACATTCCACCCAATGCATCAATTTCACGTAATATTTGTCCTTTTGCTATGCCACCCATTGCAGGGTTGCACGACATAAATCCAAGGTTTTCAAGGCTCATTGAGATCAACAAAACTTTACCACCGATTCTTCCTGCAGCCACAGCCGCTTCACACCCTGCATGTCCACCTCCTACAACAATTATATCATATTTCTCAAACATTGGCTTTAAGTTTATTTAAGATTATGTTCCACGTGGAACATAATATTTTGTTGTCAATTATTCTTGCTACAGCATAAGGCTGGAATAAAATTTTCAAAAAACATTTGTCAATAAACCTACATAAAAATGTACTACTGCACGGTTAAAATGTTTTAGAATTTAAGAAACCTTTTTTAAAAAACATAAAACACAACATTAATAAAATCAGCAACATTGGGCTCCTTCATCCCTTAGAAAATTTTTTTTATGATGAATATCAATATAAATAAATGCTATTTTAAATTTGACGGTTTTGAAGGTAATATTTTTATTTCTTTGCGGTTCTTTGCAAACCTCCGCATTATAGTTATTATGCAAAGGTATAGCGAAGATTTTTTTCAATTTTTATAATTTTGCCAAAAAGCAAGATTTCCAAAGGTAATAACATAAAATTAAAAACTGCTTTAAATCCCAAATCCCTGCCGAGCAAAGCGAGAACACGAAACGAAAATTTTAAAGGTTATTAATGTATCGAATTACGAATATTTCATTCCATGCCACCAATTACCGGTTACCGATTAACAAATACCGATTTTACCTCTCACAACCCGTTAGCGGCAGGAACATCAGAATTGATCAATATAAAAATCTTCCTTTTTTTCCATTTCCTTTTTTAAATCACCCCTGCTATCATCATACCCCAGCAGATGCAAAATACCATGCGCAACAACCCTTAACAGTTCTTTCTCAAACTCCTGGCTAAACTTCACAGCATTGCTGCGCACTCTTTCCATACTTATAAAAATATCCCCGTTTATTTTATTGTCATTAGCATCATTATATCTAAAAGCAATAATATCAGTATAATAATTCTTTTTTAAATGCCTCCTGTTTAATTCTGATAAATTATTATCATTAGTAAAAATAATATTTAAAAAACCGGGAATTGACCCTTCAGATTTAATAATCATTTTGATCCATTCCCGGTATTTTTTTTTGTCAAAAAATAATTTATCAACTTCTTCGAAAAAAAATAAAATATTTGTTCTTCTATTCAATATTATGCTTTTTCTTAACGCTTATCTTTTCAAAATATTCACTTAACAGCCTGTTCCTTTCAGTAGTTTTATCATAATTTATGCTTGATATATAAAACGTAATAAAACATTTTTTCCCATTTTCCGAAATTGTAAATTGATCACTTAAGTATTTTATTATTAAATATTTTTTCCTATTTTTATATTCTCCATCTTCCAGTTTTTCGTTTAAATAATTAATATTAAATATCTCAACAGGGCTTTTAATTTCAAACATTAAACCGTTTTTCCCGGAGTTAAAAATTATTGTTATCTCTCTTTTATCCAACTTCCCTTTTATAATATGATCTATAATAATTTCACAACATTCAACCAATGCTGTTAGGATGTTACCAAAATAAGAATTGAAAATATTATATTCGTCACATATTTGTTCAGCAAAACTTTCAACTTTACGAATTTCTTCGCATTCTGATTTTATAACAATTTCATTATTTTTTACATTCATTATTCCCTAAACTTTATAAAATATTTCTCTATTAAATTATTGTAAAATCGGTTAAATTCAATTTGTTGCATTTTTAACAGTTCCGTTTGCCTGTCTCCTATCCTTTTATACTCAAAAAAATCTTCAGGGTTACTTAATTCATAAAATTCCGGTACTTCTCCAACCCTTTCATCATCTAGGTCACGTTTCATCAGGGCTTTTTTATGTTCTAGCAGTCTTGTCATAATTCTTTCCTGCCTGATCATTGTTTGCCTTGTAATGTTATTTGTAACAATATCAAGCTCTGTTCGTTCCATTTCGCGTTCCAGCTGTTCAAGTTCTCTCGTGCTGATATCCAAGTTTTTCTTAAGCTCTCGTGTAAGTTCCCTCAGCTTATTTCTGATTTCTTCCTGCTGCATGCTCATCCTGGCAAGTTGTTCGCTAAGCGACATTTGCTCACCTGTTTTTCCGGGTTCTGGTTGATGCCCATCCCGCATTTCTTGCAGCATCTCATTGACAGCTTCCTGCATATCAATTATATCCTGCATTGACTGCGGCATATCACCTTCCGACTCCATGGGCATTCCAAACCCTTCCTGCATTGCCATCTGCATTTGCATCTCTTGCAAACTTTCGTTCAACATAAGAGCCAGGTTATTAACGTGCGTCATAACAAATTGTTGACGGCCTGTCGTAGCATGCCTCCGACGATTTATCAAATTATTAATGGCCTGTTCTATATTCATGTTTATCTCGGAAATCTCACGGTTAATATAAGATTTAACATGAATTTGCCGCTTACTGAGCGAAACCAGCGAATCTTCAATAACTTTCAGATCATTCAAAATCTTTCTCTGATCCTGTATCATCTCAACGTATCTCGGATCATTTATGTTTATGCTACCAACCTCCTTCATCAAGTCTTCCTGGTTAAACGACGTTTTCAACAAATTTTGCAACAATTGCCTCACAAGGCGGGCATCCTCAGTCAAGTCCTTTTGAAAAACAGATTTTTGAAAATTTTGCAACATTTGTGACAATTGATTCATCCCCTCTGTTGTTCCTCCCTGGTGTTTCAGCGTATTTTCCAAATCCATGTTCATGATCTGCTCAAGGGCTTTTTGTAAATCATAGTCTATGTTGTGTTGAACATCGCGGGTGTCAGGCACGTTTTGAGGGCGTTCAAGCTCTTTGTTTTTCTCATTCAGTTTTTCCAATAAATCAGAAAGGCTGTCAAATCGATCCTTTATATCTTTTTGCTCTTCAAATATTGATTCATCCAACTCTTTCTTTTCGTCAACCTCCTGCTTCAAAGCATCCTGCTTTTCTTTTAATCTTTCGGCACGTTCAATGGTTTCCTGTAATATGTTTTTGAATTCCAGCATCTTAAACAATTCAAGAACCCTTTCAAGCTGATTTTGAAAATGGCTGTATTCAAAATCCATCTCTTCAAGATATTCATACATTTCATCCCGACCAAGCTTATCGAGCTCCTCCGAGATCTTCTCAAACAATTCTCTTAACTCATCAGAAATAGCTTCATCAAATATTCTTTGCAACTCTTCCTGCTTTTTTTTGATGCTTTCACTTTTTTCACGAAATTGCTCATACCGGAAATCGCTTTCCTTTTTCTTCCTTGACAACTCATCTAACTTCTTCTCCATATCCCGGGACCTTTCCATCAACTCCTTAAATGCTTCTTTCTCTTCCCAGCCAACATCATCTTTTTCCAGAAGCTTCCTTCTTAAATCATCAATTTCATCACGCGAACGGCTTACTTCTGAAATATTTGTTCCTAATTCATCCCGTATATCTTCATATTCCTTTATTGATCGTTCCGATATCTCATCATGTTTCGGCACAATAAATGTGAATTTTCTGCTTCTTGTTTTTTTAGGCCCGTTAATAGCATCATTGTCCCAAACAGCAAAATGATATTCCACCTTATATCCGGGTGATACATCAATAGAATTAAAATCGAGATGATACATGAAGGTTTGATTGGTAACTCCTTCGTTAATATCTATGTGTTTTGTTTCAAATTTCCCTTTCTTGTCGTCTGTATCCTTAATTATATGATATTTAAATTTAAGCCGGTCAAACCCGTAGTCGTCTTTTATTTGCCCTGAAAAAAACCTGTGTGCCGTCAGCACTGAATCCATATGCTGGCTAACCGCAATTTCAGGATATCTGTCAGGAATTACATTGACAGAATATTTTAAAGAATCCCCGTTGTCAGTATATTTGTTGCTTGTTAAAACTTTATATTCAATTGATTCATACACAGTCTTGTTAAACTCAAAAATACCGGGTTCTTTTTCATCCATATTGTTTTTTTCCCCGCCTATAATAATTTTAACATCATCGGCAAACCTTGTATTAAAACGCATATTTATCTCAGACCCCTCAGCTACGCTTATGTCACCATAATTACGGTAAGTTTTATCGTCAATTCCTGTATAACTGGGGCTGTACACGTTTATTATAAAATTGTTTATAACAGGCCTGGGCACAACATTAATATCATAAGGCCCGAATTGAAATCCCCCTGCACTGATAAAAAAATTCTTGCTTTGCTGAATGTTCCTGAAAATATAACTGAATTCATTATTTCTTTCTTTATCAGCCAGATACTCAACACCATCATACTTTACAATTACCTTTTCCGGTAATATGCTTCCAACAACTTCAAATTTCAATTCAAAGTCTTCATTTTGAAAAGCTTGTAAATGTTCGTTTTTAATATTTATACTAAAAGGCGACGGGCGTTCAAATACAGCGTTATATTTGACAATTCTCTTTGCTGGTTCATACAAAGTGAATGGTGCAAAAATAACCAGGCAACTTATTATAAACGCCGGTACAACAGCCCATATAATATATTTCAAATTTTCATTATACCTGATAATATTTTCAAATTGAATATTGATCAGCTTTTCTGATTTTTGATTAATGCCGGCCATCAATAATTCAATATTCTTATCATCTTTTTCTAAAAATTTGTTTAATTGAATTACATTTACTATTTTATCATCCACTATTCCCTTAAAATGTTTTCCTATCAAACGGGCGGCTTCTTCCTTATCAATAACTTTTCCAATCTTAAAGAGTTTTAAAACCGGAATAATTATGTGCCTTACAATCAGATAAATGCTAGCGCCTATAAAGCTATAAAATAATACTGCTCTCACCCCCGGGGAAAAATAACCGAAATATTCAAGCAGCGTATA
Organism: Bacteroidales bacterium; assembly: GCA_003567625.1. Classification (GTDB taxonomy): domain Bacteria; phylum Bacteroidota; class Bacteroidia; order Bacteroidales; family UBA7960; genus PUKZ01. The sequence continues at coordinate 26,064 of PWZB01000166.1, forward strand.
TGAAAGGAATATGATACCAATTGTCGCAGCAAAATAAATTACTCCGCGTATTATAAGGTTTTTATAATACCTCCTAATAAATTTATCCAGTTTTTGTAATAAAAAATTGAACTTAGAGGTCATATTGTTTTTTATTTACTGTAAATTTATAAATTTTTTAAGACCTGCGAAAATGAATTACCCTTCACTACACTTCACCCTTTACCCATTACCCTCTACTATAGTTCATAAATTAATCAGCCAAAATAATCTTAATTTGTTTGAAATTATAATAATTTTGCTTTTATTATATTTTTGTATTAAAAATTCCCTCATTAAATGAAAAAAAACAAAGAAAAAATAAAAAAATCGCTTTCTGAAGAAATTCTGAATTTTTTTCTCAACAACCCAAAATCGGGCTACAACCATAAGCAAATAGCCAAATCATTATATGAAAAAGATTCCAAATATAAAAAATTCATTTCCGGCATTCTCCATTCATTGGCAAAACAAAATAAATTAATTGAATTCACTCCGGGCAAATTCAAATTACATCCTCTTCTGTTAGAAGAACGAAAAAAAAGCGCTCCTGTTATAACAGGAACAGTAGATATGAAACAAACCGGTAAGGCTTACATAATATCTGATGAGCTGGTTGAGGATGTTAAAATTTCGCCTAATAATACCAATAATGCATTGCATGGTGACAAAGTAAAAGTTTTTCTTTTCCCCAAGCGTAAAAACCAAAAAACTGAAGGTGAGATCACAGAAATTATTGAAAGGCATAAAACAAAATTTTCCGGTATCATTGAAATAAGCAAAAAATATGCTTTTGTAATAGCCGATAACAAATCCATGCCGGTTGATATTTACATACCGGCTGAAAACATTAATAATGCAAAAAACGGCCAGAAAGTCATTGCCGAGATTACTGACTGGCCAAAACATGCGAAAAACCCTTTCGGAAAAATTGTAAAAGTTTTGGGAAATCCCGGTGAAAATGAAGTTGAAATAGCTTCAATAATTTCAGACAATAACCTATCGGTTGATTTTCCCGATGAAGTTCTTTCAGAAATAAAATCAATTACCGGCAAAATTACTTCACGCGACCTCAAAGACCGTGAAGATTTCAGGGATATATTAACTTTTACCATTGATCCGGCCGATGCAAAAGATTTTGATGATGCTTTATCAATTAAGAAAATTTCTGACAATCTTTTTGAAATAGCTGTTCATATTGCCGACGTTTCCCATTATGTAAAGGAAAACACAAAGCTTGATAAAGAAGCATTTAAGAGGAGCACTTCTGTTTACCTTGTAGATCGTGTTATACCAATGCTTCCACAAGCTCTTTCTAATGATATTTGCTCCTTAAAACCGGGTTGTGACCGGCTAACATTTTCTGTAATTTTCAATATTAACCTTTCAGGAAAAACTACAAAAAAAAGGTTTACAAAATCGGTTATTCGATCCGATAAACGTTTTTCATATAATCAGGTACAAAAAACCATTGACAATCAACGCGGCGATTATCTAAATGAAATAAATATTCTTAATTCAATAGCTAAAAATCTTCGTGCAAAACGCATAAAAAATGGTTCTATACTTTTTGACAGAAAGGAAGTAAAATTCAATCTTGATAAAAAAGGTAAACCGGTATCAGTATATTTTACGGAACAAAAAGAAGCACACAAACTTATCGAAGAGTTTATGCTTCTTGCCAATAAGGCTGTAGCAGAAAAAGCAGGCAAGTCAAAAAATTATCACAATAAAATATTTGTCTATAGAATACATGACTTTCCAAATCCTGATAAACTCAACTCATTTTCAGAATTTGTGTCAAGGTTTGGTTATAAAATAAAAACTGACCGCCGGAAAAACATTTCTTATTCGCTGAATCAGTTATTGAAAGATGTAGAAGGCAAAGGCGAACAAAATATTATTGAAACTCTTACTATCCGGACTATGGCAAAAGCCGAATATTCAACACTAAACATAGGACACTATGGATTGTCTTTTGATTATTATACGCATTTTACTTCACCCATCCGCAGATATCCCGATCTAATGGTTCACAGGTTGTTACATTCATATATTACTGGCAGTAAAAAACAATTCAATAAAAATGAATATGAATCCAAATGTAAACATTCATCAGAACAAGAACGTATTGCCCAGGAAGCTGAATGGGCTTCTGTTAAATACAAACAAGCCGAATTTTTAAGTTCTAAAGTAGGAGAAGTCTTTGACGGTATTATCTCAGGTGTCAGTAAATGGGGTATTTATGTGGAATTAACAGAAAACAAATGCGAAGGTATGATACCGATCAGATTACTTGGCGATGACTTCTTTTATCTTGATGAAGATAATTTCCAGGTTATAGGATATAATAGAGGCCAAACATTTAAACTCGGTGATCCGATACGGGTTTCAATCTTGAAAGTGGATTTAATCAAAAAAGAGGTTGATTTTGAACTTGCCTGAGAATACAAACTTTTATTATGAATTAAAATTTATCACATAGAACAATTTATACCGCCCTGTTGAAAATTCAAAAAATTTACACTGCCTACATTAAATTAAATCATATTCAATCGTTTGTATAATTCTTTTCGGTATAATCCACCGATAGGCAATACTTTCATCTTGTCCTCAACAACCAGGTCAGGATATTTTATAGAATAAATTTTATTTATGTTAACAATAAAAGAACGATGTATCCTTACAAAATCTTTCTCAGATAATATTCGTACCATCTCTTTCATTGTAGTATGTGTAGTATAGCTGTTATCCGATGTGTTTATTACAACATAATCCTTTAGCGCTTCAATATAATATATGTCATTAAATTTTATTTTGTTCAGCCGGTAATCGGCTCTCACAAATATAGAATCCTGTGATTCCTTACTTTTGATTATTGCACTGTATAAATCCCTTTCTTTTCTTATTTCCTTGTCTTTCTCATACTTGTAGAGTGTCATTTCTATTGTTGTTTGCAACTCTTTTTCTTTGAAAGGTTTTATTATATAACCATAAGGCTCTGTAATTTTAGCTTTTTTAAGAGTATTATCATCTGCATATGCCGTAAGAAAAATTACCGGTATTTTATATTTATCCTTTACTTTTTCGGCACATTCAATCCCTGTCATTTTATCTTTCAGCATAATGTCCATCAGAACAATATCAGGCTTATTCTCCTCAATTTCCTCAAGTGCTTTCTCGCCTGTTCCTACTGTTCCCGTAACTTCATATCCCAGCTTTTTTAAACTGTTCATGATATCCTTTGCAACAATACTCTCATCTTCTACTACTAAAATCCTAATTTTTGCCATATTATATTAATTTTTTATGTTTATTAATCCGATATTTTTAGTAAGCCTTTTAATATTCCCCAAATATAAATATTTTTTTTAAACCGTAAGATTTTATTATGAAATGATTTGTCCGGTTTAAAATCGTCAATTCAATCTTTTAATCACATTTGGATCTAAAAAGTAAAATCCCTTATTCTATGAATTTCATTTAAATAAAAAAATATTTATATTAACATTTAATAACTAAAAAAAAACAACCGGGCGGGGCGAGCTAATGAACACCTGTTAAATCTTTGTTGTGTGAACGACCAAACGTGCCGGCCAACGGGAGACCACGACCGAAGGAAGTAACATTGTGAGCTCACCAACACCAATTAAATATTAAATATGTGTGTGAATAAATTTAAATATTCTAAAATTCAATATCCAAGACATCTATAAAAAAAACTATATTTATTTTATCCACTCAATTCCATCATTTTTTTCACCGGTTTTAGTGCATCATTCATTAATTTATTATTTAGCTTAATTTCATATTTCTCTTCTTCAAGGCTCTGTAACACTTTTTCCAATGTTATTTTTTTCATGTAATGACAATCATTACACATACAATTTTCATCTGATGGTACAATAAAAAACTCTTTTTCCGGTGAATGTTTTTTCATTTGATGCTTTATGCCGGTTTCCGTGGCAACAATAAATCTTTCTGATTTTGAATGTTTTGTATAATTCAATAGCTTTGACGTCGATCCTATAAAATCAGCTACGGCTAATATTTGTGCTTTACATTCAGGATGTACAATTACCGGCGCATCGGGATATTTATCCTTTAAATTTAACACCCTCTCAATTGTAAGAAGATCGTGAATTTCGCACGTACCTTCCCATAAAACCATATTTCTCCCCGTAATATTGTTAATATATGCTCCTAAATTTTTATCAGGTGCAAAAATTATTTTCTCATTTTCGTCAAAAGAATTTACAATATCAATCGCATTACTTGAAGTACAAATTATATCTGATAAAGCTTTTATTTCAGCTGAACAATTTATATAGCTGATAACAATATGATCAGGATGTTTTTCTTTAAATTTACTAAATTCATCAGGCGGACAAGAATCAACAAGTGTACAACCTGCTTCAAGATCCGGTAATAAAACTTTTTTCTGCGGTGACAAAATCTTTGCTGTTTCAGCCATGAAAAGAACACCGCAAAAAACAATTATTTCAGCATTATTCTGCTCCGATATTTTGGATAAAGCAAGACTGTCTCCAATAAAATCAGCTATATCCTGTATCCCAGGTACCTGGTAAAAATGTGCCAGTATAATAGCATTTTTTTCTTTTTTTAATTTTGAAATTTCGTTTACTATATTTTTTTTACTTTTCAACATTATTTATTATTATTATATTTACTTTTTAAAAAATCGTTATTAATAATAGTATTGTTGATATTGTTAGAAAAATAAATCAGAAAAATTTGACTTTATAAGTTTTACAAAATAATAAACAAATAATTACTTGTTATGTTTATTTTAAGTAATTAGTATATAATTAATTAAGATTTTATTGACAAGTTGTTAATATCGTTTATTGTTGAAAAAAACAATTTTTTAATATTGTTTTTTCAGGATTAAAATGTTAGTTATTTGTTTATATAATTTAAAAAATATTTTTGTTTTTCTCTTGCAGATTTGAAAAAAATAATTATAGAAAATATAAAATTGAATTTGCAAATTTAATTATTAAAAATTTTCAGCAATATCTTTTGAATTATTAACAACAGATGTGTTTATAAATTTATTTTATTAGAAATAAATTAGTTATAAGTATCCAGGGATTATTAATTTTATAAAACTAATTCTGTAAATCTTTTATTTTGAATAGCATATATTATATATTTTTTTTTTAATAATAACAATAATTAAAAAAGATATTAACAATGACTATAAACAAGGAAAAAATAGCTTTAGGATCAGATCATGCCGGGTTTAGGATGAAAGAATATTTAAAGAGTGTATTGGTAACACAAGGATATGAAGTAGTTGATTATGGAACAAACTCGGAAGATTCCGTTGATTATCCTGATTACGCCCATCCTGTTGCGGCGGGGGTGGAAAATGGCATATATAAGAAGGCTGTTGTTTTATGTGGAAGTGGTAACGGGGTAAACATGACAGTCAACAAATATTGTCCGGTCCGTTCGGCGTTATGCTGGAATGATGAAATAGCAAGACTTGCAAGGCTGCATAACAATGCCAACATTCTGGCGCTTCCCGCAAGGTTTATTAATAATAATGAAGCTAAAAAAATAATGAAGGTATTTCTTGAAACCGAGTTTGAAGGAGGCCGTCATACCGGGAGAGTTGAAAAAATTTACAAGTGAATAAAGAATAGCCAATAACATAATTTTATGGAAAAGGAGGCAATAAAATTTTTAAAAGAATGTGAAACCAAATCTTTTGACAGGAAGCACCGTATAAATATCAAATATAATATATCACGGTATAATGCTTCTGTTGCCAGGGGATTACAGCAATTTAAAGACTTATATCAGGCAACTGTGAAAGCAGCACTTATCAAACACAAAACGCTGGAAAATCTTGATAGTTATCTGATGAGTTTTGAAAAGAACTTTACAAAGAATGGCGGTACCGTAATATGGGCTTCAGATGGAAAAGATGCTTTAACAGCTATAGGAAAGATACTTAACAGCAATAATGTAAATCTTGTGGTTAAGTCAAAATCAATGACCACTGAAGAAATCAGCGTTGTCCCTTATCTTGAGGCTAATGGTATTGAAGCCATAGAGACTGACCTTGGCGAGTATATAGTACAGATATCAGGTGATAAGCCTTATCATATAGTTACGCCCGCGATGCACCTGTCGGCAGAGGAAATTGCTAAAATATACCATGAAAAATTCGGACTTGCACCCGACAGTAAACCCGGAGAAATAACATCTTTTACACGTACAAAGCTCAGAAAAAATTTTTTACAAGCCGGCGCCTGCATTACAGGTGCCAATTTTCTTGTAGCTGAGACCGGCTCTGTTGTTTTAACCGAAAACGAAGGGAACGGCGTAATGTCTATATCGTGGGCGCCGGTACATATTGTTGTGGCAGGAATAGAAAAGCTAATACCGGGTATAGAGGACTTAAACCTGTTTTTGCCTCTTTTGGCGTCTCGCGGCACAGGCCAAAATCTGACAACGTATAATTCAATAATTAGCGGGCCGGGAGGGGATTCTCAAGCTTCTGATTTTTCCCCGGGCAATATGTATGTTATTTTGCTTGATAACGGACGTACTAACTTGCTGAGAAATATACCGCAGAGAAGAGCTTTGTCATGCATCAGGTGCGGAGCTTGTCTTAACGCTTGTCCGGTATATCGGAACATTGGGGGACATTCCTACGGAGCAGTATATTCGGGGCCTATAGGAGCAGTCATTACCCCTCATCTGAAAAATTTTAAGGAATACAAACATCTGAGCTATGCTTCATCTTTATGCGGTAAATGTTCCGAAGTGTGCCCGGTAAGAATAAACCTGCACAGGCTTCTGCTCCACAATAGAAACTATGCTGTGAAAAACTACTGCACCGCAAGACTGGAAAAAATATTAATCATCGCGTGGAAAAAAGCAATGCTGAACCGCAAATTTATTGACAAACCACCTCATAGCATTAAGAAGTTTTTTGTAAACAAAATAACAGGAAAAATGTGGGGTAAAAGACGAATTGCCCCGGCAATGGAATCTGAATCATTTTCCGTTTTGTGGAAAAAGCGTAAACTGTCAAAAAAATAAGAAGCTTTTTTGTAGCGGAGGCAGTTGTTCAAAACTTTGACAAAACAGATTTAACAGAACCATAATATCCTCTTCCAAAAAGGTTGACATGTACCATAAGGGGGTAGAGGTTGCAAATTTCCAAAGCTTCGCGCCAGTTATCTGCAAGGGGATGAATATCATGGTAGGCATTGTAAAACTCCGAGCTGAAGCCGCCAAATAATTTTGACATGCCAAGATCCATAAGTCTGTGCCCGTAGTATACCGCAGGATCTATTATGCAAGCTTTTCCTTCGTTGCAAACCATATAATTGCCGTTCCATAAATCACCATGGAGAAGTGATGGCTTTTCAACAGGGAAAAAATCACCAAGATAACGGTACATCAATTCAAACTTTTTTATGATTGAATGGTCAATAAGATTTTTATCAAAAGCCAGGGCTATTTGCTTCTCTAATCGTTCTTCAATGAAAAAGCTTATCCAGTCATCATGAGGCGTATTGCTTTGAGGAAGATTGCCGATGTAATTGTCATGATCAAGCCCGAAATGATCACTGTTATGATTATGAAGTCGCGATAAGGAATTACCGAAATCTTTCCAAAAACCGGATGCTTTTCCGGAGCTTTTAATGTATTCAAGAACAAGTACGGTATAATCTTCATCTTCATCATAACCGATAACTTCCGGAATTTTTAACTCTCCGGCATTACGCAGCAGA
>PWZB01000140.1 GCA_003567625.1 Bacteroidales bacterium
ACCTGGAAGACGGATGGATAGTAGCTATTAACTTCAGAGATTTTGTAATCAGAGAATTTGCAGAAGGCAATATCGATTACTATATTGCCTTTGGCAAACATTTCGACGATTTCAACTGGCGTAAGTATTCCCCTGTTGACCTCTACAAAATAATTGACAAGCTGATGATGCGCCGGCTGAACCCTTAAGGCTTAGTGGTGAGTGGCGAGCAAAATCAGAGTTTTATTACAAATACTACTTAATATTTCTGTTCATATTCAACATCATAACAATTTCCCTTATACGATTGCCTATTTCGACAGAAAGCGAATCAAATTTTTTATAAAGCACATCTTCCTGAATATTAATAAGATTACGGTTTTTCATAACTATTTCACCGTCAATGATAACCGTTTCCACGTCAGAGCTTTTCAGGCTGTAAACTATAAGGGAATAGATGTTATAGAGCGGATGAGCATGTGGTTTTTCAAGGTCAAGAATAATGATATCAGCTTTTTTACCGGTTTCAAGTGACCCGATTTGATCTTCCATACCTAAAACTCTTGCACCGTCAACGGTGGCTAATTTGACCACCGTTTGGGCATCCATAAAGGTCGGATCATTACTGGTAAGCTTATGAATAAAAGCAGTCGTTCGCATCTCGTCAAACATATCAAGGTCATTATTGCTTGCCGGGCCGTCGGTTCCAATACCAACTTTTGCGCCTGCACTCATCAACTCGGGTATGGGAGCTACACCACTGGCTATTTTCATATTACATTGCGGGTTATGGGCAACACCCACACCTTTTTCAGCAATTAATTGTATATCTTCCGGTGTAAGATGAACACAGTGAGCGGCAATCATATTTTCATCCAGAACGCCAATATCGTTAAGAAAAGTAACCGGCGAATGACCATGCTCCTGCTTAATGTTATCAAACTCGACAAGAGTCTCAGCTACATGCATGTTGAAAGATACCCCGTACTCATCCGCAATTTTTTTTGCGTTTATTATCAAATCAGGCGAACATGAATATATTGCATGAGCAGCAACAGAAACATTAATGCGTGGATGGGAATCCCATTTTTCAATAAGTTGGCGCGTCTTTTCCATCCCCTCTCCAGGAGTAGGACTATCCGGTACCGGAAAATCCAGCAAGCCTTTTGATAATACCGCCCTGATACCCGTTTCATCAACAACCTTTGCTATTTCATCAACAAAATAATACATATCGTTAAAAGTAGTTGTTCCGCTGCGCAACATCTCAGCAACAGCCAGCTTAGTGCCAAGCGTCACATTTTCAGCCGTGACAAATTCACGTTCAATTGGAAAAATATATTCATACAACCAGTCATGCAAATGAATATCATCAGCATAACCACGAAACATTGTCATGGCAGCATGGGTATGTGTATTGATCAAACCGGGCATCACAAGTTTGCCGGCACCATCAATGATCTCAGGGGCCTTGTATTTTTTTTCAATGTCCGCATTTTCGCCCACAACCACAATTTGACCATCCTTAACCACAAGAGACCCGTTTTCAAACTGGCTCATTTTTCCATCCATAGTTATTATATGAGCATTTTTTATAATAATATCTGCATTATATTCCCGCTCACACCCAAAAAGAAAAATCGTAGCAACCATAATAATCGCTTTTGTGAAATAAATCGTTTTATTTTGCATAACATAAATTCTTCTTTGAAAAGAACTTCAACCTAACCGTGTTTCATACCGGTTATAAAATTAAGCAAAGTTAGAAAATTAGCTTATAAGTAGCAAATATGAAAAACAATTGATTTTTAATCACTAAAAAATGATAATAAAATTAAAACATAACCGTTTAATTTTTCTATTTTCGTATTAAATAAAAAGCTTTAAAAATAAAAACAAAACTATGATTGAAAAGATTAAAAAAACTTCCGGGTATTTACAAAGTCAGGTTAAAGCTAAGCCGGCTGTCGGTATTATTTTAGGTAGCGGGCTTGGCGGATTGGTTAACAGCATTTCGGTTGAAAAGATTTTAGATTATAACGAAATTCCGGCTTTCCCGGTTTCAACTGTTGAAGGGCATAAGGGTAAACTGATATTTGGTAATCTTGAAGGCAAGAATGTTGTAGCTATGCAGGGGCGCTTCCATTATTATGAAGGTTATTCCATGCAGGAAGTAACTTTTCCGGTACGTGTAATGAAAATGCTTGGTATAAAACACCTTTTTTTATCAAATGCAGCCGGTGGTTTAAATAAAGCTTTTGAAGCCGGTGATTTAATGATAATAAGAGACCACATCAACCAGTTTCCCGACAATCCTTTACGTGGAAAGAATTTAGAAGCATTAGGTTCCCGTTTCCCGGAAATGAGCGAGCCATATGATAAAACTCTTATTGCCAAAGCCAAAAAGATTGCCAAAGAAAATAAGATAAAAGTACAGACCGGGGTGTATGTCGGAAGCAGCGGTCCTACTCTTGAAACCCCCGCAGAATACCGTCATTTCAGGATCATTGGCGCTGATGCCACAGGTATGTCAACTGTACCCGAAGTTATCACAGCACGCCATATGAACATTACATGTTTTGGAATATCGGTTATTACCAACCTTGCCGAGCCTGAAGATAATGACCTGCCAACAACACATGATGAAGTCCAAAAAGTGGCTGAAACGGCTGAACCCAAAATGACGCTGATCTTCAGAAAACTTATTGCAACCCTGGATGAGCAGTGATCATAAGACAAGGCAACTTAACCATCCGACAATTTAACTAACAACATGCAATAAGTAACAATTAAACCATAAATGCCACAAAACTACATAAAACCAAAGGTATTTGATTGCAATACAGAAGTGATACAATTCGGCCCGGGCAACAAATACGGTAAAATCGAAAAGCTTATTCAGCAAAACAAAAAAGTAGGTTTTACAAAAACTTTTGGAACGGCATTAGCATTTTATTCATGGTTAAAAAAGAGGGCCCTTAATAAATACAGTATAAAAGATTACCGGTCTGAGAGACTTTTTCGTCAGAAATTCAGGGAGCTTACATCAAACATTTTGATAAAAGTCATTGAGGGTAAGGTTGAATTAAAAGGGGCTCCGCATATTCCATGGTTAAAAGAGTTTTTCCCCGGTAAGGAGTGTTTTTACATATCCTTTCCGGAATTTTTGGGAATGAACGGTGCATGGCAATGGTTTTCAAAGGGTATGAGATTCCCGGGCTTACCTTACAGGTTGCATCCGTTTTATGGAACTTACTTTCCCACCCGTACTGAACATCTTGAACTGTTTGATGAATGGCTTAATAAAAACAACCGGCGGTTCGGAAAAGCAATTGATGTTGGAACAGGTTGCGGGGTTTTGGTTTTCTATATGTTAAAACATAAAATTACCGATATTTCGGCAACCGACATTAACCCCAATGCAATTTACAGCTTGAAAAATGATTTGGAAAAACATGATTTAATACAAAATGTTCAGTTGCGGCAGGGAAATTTTTTCGCAGGATTTGATAAAAAATTCGACCTCGTTACATTTAATCCGCCCTGGATACCCGGTAAGCCCAAATCTGCCATTGATAGAGCTATTTATTATGAAAACGGTATGTGGTGTGACTTTTTTAATGAAACAGCAAATCATATGTCAGCCGGAAGTAAGCTTGTGCTATTGTTTTCAAACTTTCCTTTGGTTGAAGGAATATGCAATATTCACCCGATACAAAAACAGATGGAATCCGATAACAGGTTCAGGGTTTCGAATATTGTAACTAAACAAAAGAAAAGTGATAATTCCCTGAACAACAAATCACTTTCTGAAGAAACAGAAGCAAAGAGCAAGGAAATCATAGAATTATGGGATATTGAGTTTACAGGAAAATAATATATCCTTCGGTTTTAATAAATTTCAGGTAATAAATAGTGCCTATAATTATTCAACAAAAAATTCTAATTTTGGCATCGAATTAATTTATGAATTATTAAAATAACAAAAGATGGAAATAAAAAGAATAAGCAATAAATTATTAGTATTGGGTTTGTTGTTAGCTTTTACAGCTACAACTTTCTTCTTCCAGTCATGCAAAAAGAAAGAACACAAGCTTGATATATTGCAGGAAGAGCTGTTAAGTAAAGGTTATGAAGGTTCTTTTGACAGGGCAGGCAGAATGGAAAAAATGGCAATTGGGGTTTTTGGTGTTAAAGACAGGTTGTTGTTTCATCATGACAATTTTTTTGCTACATTTATTGAACTTGATGAAGAAAAGAATTTTGAAGAAATAGCAAACCAAATATTACCAATAATCTCTGAAAGTGTGGAAAAAGATGAAATAAAATCGGTAAAGGATAACATTTTTACCAATGAAAACCTTGTAATGATATACCATGGAGAATCACCTGATGAAGAATTTTTAGAGGTTTTCAAGAACATATAACCTCTAAGCGTATAATCAAAACCTGTTGAAAAACAATTAATGATAATTTTAACCGCGACACAAGGCTGCAATTAAATTTTGACTTAAATTTGATCATAAATTTATGACATATGTCCGGTTAAACTATTTTAAAACTATAGCTGTTACGCAAAGGTATCGTACCAAAGAAGCACAAAGGTTTTTTGTTTTATTTTCACAATTTTGCTAAAAAAACAATATTATAAAAAGTAATAACAAAATACTTTTATAATAATATTATGCCTGTGCTGCGGGGCCTCCGAGGTTCATAGGCAGTCTTGGTTGTTCTATGTCTTTTATGGGTCCATGATTCGACTCATATTTATCAATATTGCCTTTAAGTGCCTTCATTAAACGTTTAACATGCTGTGGCGTCATAATGATCCTTGACTTGACCCTTGCCTTGGGTACTCCGGGCATCAGCCTTACAAAATCAATTACAAATTCAGTATTTGAGTGAGTAATTACTGCCAGGTTAGAATATATGCCTTCACAAACATCTTCTCCTAGTTCAATATTTATTTGTTTGTCAGTTTTCTTTTTTTCGGTCATGATACAATTTTTTATTTATTTTTTAAAGATTCTTGTTTTTCTTCTTCCTTTTTTTGTTTTGATGCCATTAGCAAATTATATTCTTCCATCGAACCGACAATAATATTTTCATATTCTCTCAGTCCTGTTCCTGCCGGGATTTGATGCCCAACAATAACATTTTCTTTAAGCCCTGTCAATTCATCGATTTTTGCATTTATGGCGGCATCAGTAAGCACTTTAGTAGTTTCCTGGAATGATGCGGCAGATATAAAACTTTTAGTTTGCAATGATGCTTTAGTTATTCCTTGTAATTGTTGTCTTGCAGTAGCTCCTTTAGCATCGCGTGCAACGACAAGTTTTTTATCACGGCGTTTCAGGTATGAATTTTCATCACGCAACTTGCGTGCGGTAATTATTTGACCTGATTTAAGGCTGGAATCTCCCGCATCTTCAACCACTTTTTTGCCAAATATATTATCATTCTCTTCCATAAAGTCAATCCTATTTACCACTTCATTTTCCAGAAACCTGGTATCACCGGGATCTTCAATAGTTACTTTTCTCATCATTTGCCTGACTATTACCTCAAAATGTTTATCGTTTATCTTGACACCCTGCATGCGGTAAACTTCCTGTATCTCATTAACAATATATTCCTGGACGGCCGTAGGCCCTTTGATACCAAGTATATCGGCAGGGGTGATCGGTCCGTCGGAAAGAGGTGTGCCGGCTTTAACATAGTCATTCTCCTGTGCCAGGATTTGTTTTGAAAGAGGTATCAGATAACGCTTTTCGTCTCCTGTTTTTGAAGTAATAATAACTTCACGGTTTCCTCTTTTTATCTTCTTTCCGAAAGATACTATGCCGTCAATTTCAGAAACTACCGCCGGATCAGATGGGTTTCTCGCTTCAAACAGCTCTGTGATCCTTGGCAGGCCACCTGTAATATCACCGGATTTACCTATTGCTCTTGGAATCTTAGCTATGATAAGCCCTGCTTTTACATCGTCATTGTCATTTATTGAAACATGGGCACCTACGGGCATATCATAAGTCCTTAGAACATCCCCTGACTTTTTATCAACAATGCTGATCGAAGGGTTTTTAGTTTTATCTTTTGAGTCAACTATCACTTTTTCGTAGAATCCTGTTTGTTCATCAGAATCCGTTCTGTAAGTGGAACCCTCGATCATATGATTAAACAGGGCTTTACCTTCAACTTCCGAAACTATTACGGCATTGTATGGGTCCCACTCGCATATTAAATCTCCGATCTTAACCTCATCACCATTTTGAAAATAAAGGAAAGCTCCATAAGGAATATTCTGGCTTGTGAGCACCATACGTGTTTTTGAGTCAACTATACGTAATTCCGCAGATCTTCCGATCACTACCCAATATTTTTGCCCTGCGATATTGGTAAATTTAACCGAACGCAGTTCATCAATTTCCAATATACCATTATATTTTGCATTAATTTTAGAAGCTGTAGCTATACTGGAAGCGGTTCCGCCGACGTGGAAAGTACGAAGAGTCAACTGTGTACCCGGTTCACCAATAGATTGTGCGGCAATAACTCCTATTGATTCACCTTTCTGTACGAGATAGCCGGTAGCCAAATTACGTCCGTAACATTTGGCACAAACACCTTGTTTTGACTCACATGTCAGCACCGAACGGATCTCGACTGCTTCCAGCGGTGAATCTTCAATTACCTGGCTTATTTCTTCCGAAAGCTCTTCGCCTGCTTGAACGATTAAATCACCTGTAGTAGGATGATAGATATCATTAAGAGTTACACGGCCCAGTATCCTGTCATATAATGTTTCAACAGTTTCTTCATTATTTTTCAGTGCTGTTGCTGTTAGTCCTCTGAGTGTTCCGCAATCCTCTTCCGTAACAATAACGTCTTGAGCAACATCTACAAGCCTTCGGGTCAGATAACCGGCATCGGCAGTTTTTAAAGCTGTATCAGCAAGACCTTTACGCGCACCATGTGTGGAAATAAAATACTCAAGTACCGACAAACCTTCTTTAAAATTTGACAAGATGGGATTTTCAATGATTTCTCCTCCCTTGGCTCCGGCTTTCTGAGGTTTTGCCATCAGGCCACGCATACCTGAAAGCTGACGTATCTGTTCTTTTGAACCCCTGGCTCCCGAGTCAAGCATCATAAATACAGGATTGAATCCCTGGTTATGTGCAGTCGTCTTTTCAATAAGCACCTTGGTAAGCTTGGCATTAGTGTGTGTCCAGATATCAATTATCTGGTTATAACGTTCATTATTTGTAATAAACCCCATACTGTAGTTGCCACGTACTTCACCAGCCTGTTCGTTAGCCTCATCAATAAGAATCTGTTTTTCTTCAGGAACTATTATATCGCCAAGGTTGAATGATAATCCTCCTCTAAAAGCCATATTAAAGCCCATATCTTTTATATCGTCCAAAAATTGCGCAGTTTTTTTGACACCTGTAACTTTAAGCACACCTCCTATTATATCTCTTAAGGTCTTTTTGGTAAGCAAATGGTTAATAAAGCCATATTCTTGAGGTACAATCTGGTTAAACAAAACTCTTCCAACCGTTGTTTCAATAATTTTATTAACCAATTCCCCGTTTTCAATGACATTCGTCTTTACGTTTATAATTGCGTGCAGGTCAACAGCTTTTTCATTATATGCTATAATAACTTCTTCCGGGCCATAAAAAGTAAGGCCTTCACCTTTAACAGGATGTTCGGCAGTGTTTTTTCGTGCTTTGGTAATATAATATAATCCGAGAACCATATCCTGCGAGGGCACTGAAATAGGTGCACCGTTAGCCGGGTTTAAAATATTATGTGAGGCAAGCATCAGTATTTGTGCTTCCAGGATTGCTGCATTTCCCAGGGGGACATGCACTGCCATTTGGTCGCCGTCAAAGTCGGCATTGAAAGCAGTACAAACCAGGGGGTGCAACTGGATAGCTTTCCCTTCGATCAGTTTGGGCTGAAATGCCTGGATACCCAAACGGTGAAGTGTGGGTGCCCTGTTAAGCAAAACAGGATGTCCTTTTAGCACATTTTCCAAAATATCCCAAACAATCGGGTCTTTCCTGTCAACAATCTTTTTTGCTGATTTAACTGTTTTCACAATACCTCTTTCAAGCATCTTACGGATAATAAAAGGCTTAAAGAGTTCCGATGCCATGTCTTTTGGTATTCCGCATTCATGCAGGGCAAGTTCAGGGCCAATAACAATAACTGACCTGGCAGAATAATCAACTCTTTTTCCCAAAAGGTTTTGACGAAACCTGCCTTGCTTACCTTTCAGACTGTCACTGAGTGATTTAAGCGGCCTGTTGGATTCTGTTTTAACGGCATTGGTTTTCCTGGAATTATCAAACAATGAATCCACAGCTTCCTGCAACATTCGCTTCTCGTTTCTCAGTATCACATCAGGAGCTTTTATTTCCATAAGTCTCTTAAGGCGGTTGTTTCGAATAATCACCCTTCGATAAAGGTCATTAAGGTCGCTGGTGGCAAACCTTCCGCCATCCAATGGCACGAGAGGGCGCAATTCGGGCGGAATAACCGGCACAATATCAACAATCATCCACTCCGGTTTATTTTCAATCCTGTTTCGTGCATCACGAAAAGCTTCTACAACCTGCAAACGCTTCAAAGCATCAGCCTTTCTCTGCTGCGATGTTTCGGTATCGGCTTTATGGCGCAGTTTATAGGAAAGCTGATCCAGATCAAGGCGAACAAGTAATTCTTTAAGAGCTTCAGCTCCCATTTTCGCAATAAACTTATCCGGATCATCATCCTCCAATAGTTGATTCTCTTTTGGTAAAGACTCAAGTATTGTGAAATATTCCTCCTCAGTCAAAAAATCGAGAACGTTAAACTCGTCTGATTTAATGCCGGAATTAACAACAACATATCTTTCATAATAGATTATCTGATCAAGCTTTTTTGACGGCAATCCCAGAAGATAGCCTATTTTATTCGGCAGAGACCGAAAAAACCATATATGCGCTACCGGGACAACCAGTTTTATATGTCCCATTCTTTCACGTCTCACCTTTTTTTCTGTAACCTCTACACCGCACCTGTCGCAAACAATCCCTTTATAACGAATCCTTTTATATTTTCCGCAATGGCATTCCCAGTCTTTTACCGGGCCAAATATCCTTTCACAAAATAACCCATCACGCTCCGGTTTATAAGTGCGGTAGTTGATGGTTTCCGGTTTTAGTACTTCCCCGAAAGACCTCTCCAGTATTGATTCGGGTGAAGCCAAACTGATAGTGACATTTGAAAAATCGCTTTTTACGTTGGTTTCTTTTCTGAAAGCCATATTTTGAAATATTAAATTGATATGATAAAATCAAAATTCCGATACAGGCAATTTTACCTGCAACTATAATATATTTTTTGAACCAGCCATAAGTTATATTGATTCAAAGACGTTTAGTCAAAAGATAAATTCAAACACAATCCTCTAAGTTCATGTACCAGCACATTAAATGATTCGGGTACACCGGGTGCGGGCATATTTTCTCCTTTAACGAGCACTTCATAAGCTTTTGCTCTTCCTATTACGTCGTCTGATTTTACAGTAAGGATTTCCTGCAATACGTTGGCTGCACCGAATGCTTCGAGAGCCCATACTTCCATTTCACCAAACCTCTGACCGCCGAATTGGGCTTTACCTCCCAGTGGTTGCTGCGTAATAAGTGAATATGGGCCAATTGAACGGGCATGCATTTTATCATCAATCATGTGCCCGAGCTTCAACATATATATGACCCCGACTGTAGCCGGCTGGTCAAATCTTTCGCCCGTACCTCCGTCATACAGATATACCTTACCATTTTCAGGGAGCATAGCCTTTTTAATGTAATTGTTTATATCATCCAGCCCGGCACCGTCAAATATTGGGGTCGAAAATTTCAAATCAAGTTTTTGACCTGCCCAGCCAAGTATCGTTTCATATATTTGACCCAGGTTCATCCTTGAAGGAACACCAAGTGGGTTTAAAACGATATCTACCGGTGTTCCCTCTTCAAGAAACGGCATATCTTCCTGGCGAACTATATTTGCAACCACACCTTTATTGCCATGTCTGCCGGCCATCTTATCACCGACTTTCAGTTTTCTTTTCTTTGCAAGGTAAATCTTCGCAAGCTGTACAATACCTAATGGAAGCTCATCACCAACTGTGGCGGTAAACTTTTTCCTGTTATGTATGCCCAGATAATCCCTGTACTTAATAGTATAGTTGTGAATCAACTGGTTTATCAGTTCGTTTTTTGCCTTGTCGGTAGTCCAGTTATTAGGATTAACAGTAGCATAATCAATGTTTTGCAAAATTTTCTGAGTGAATTTTGTGCCTTTTGGCACAACAATCTCTTTAAGAGAGTTTGTAACTCCTTGAGAGGTTTTGCCACTAACCAGGACAGTTAACTTATCAATAAGCTTTGATTTAAGTTCATCGGCAAGTTTATTAAAGTCCTCATCAAATTTTTCAATAATGATTTTTTCTTTGGTTTTTGCCTTTCTGTCTTTAATAACTCTTGAAAACAGCTTTTTGTCAATAACAACACCTTTAGTTGCGGGTGGTGCTTTTAGCGATGCATCTTTTACATCCCCGGCTTTATCGCCAAAAATTGCACGCAATAATTTTTCTTCGGGTGTAGGGTCTGTTTCTCCTTTGGGTGTTATTTTCCCGATTAGTATATCTCTTTCATTAACACTGGCACCAATTCTGATCAATCCGTTTTCATCGAGGTTTTTAATAGCATCAGCGCTTACGTTAGGTATATCGCTTGTAAGTTCTTCAACACCTCTTTTTGTATCTCTTACATCGAGTGAATACTCTTCAATATGAATAGAAGTAAATATATCATCGCGTACAATTCTTTCAGAAACAACGATGGCATCTTCAAAGTTATATCCTTTCCATGGCATAAAAGCAACCTTAAGGTTTCTTCCCAGTGCCAGTTCGCCGTTGCGAGTTGCATAACCTTCACAAAGCAAATCCCCTGCTTTTACTTTTTGTCCTTTTTTCACAATAGGTTTAAGGTTCATGCAAGTGTTCTGGTTAGTTTTAGCAAATTTGGTAAGTTTATATTCCTTAATATCATCATCGAAGCTTACCAATTTCTCATCGTCGCTTCTTGTGTGCCTTACCACAATTTTTAAAGCATCTACATACTCTACAACGCCATCGTTTTCGGCATGCAACAGTACTCTTGAGTCATTTGCAACCCTTTTTTCCAATCCGGTGCCTACAATAGGTGCTTCAGGATTTATCAAAGGTACGGCTTGCCTCATCATATTGCTTCCCATAAGCGCCCTGTTGGCATCATCATGTTCAAGAAACGGTATCAAAGAAGCGGCAATAGAAGCAATCTGGCTTGGAGAAACATCGATCAGGTCCACATTTGATGGTTCAACTATAGGATAGTCTGCCATATAACGAACTTTAAGCAAATCATCTTTAAATTCGCTATCTTTTGTTAAAACTATATTAGCCTGGCTGATAACTTTATTTTCTTCCTCTTCTGCAGATAAGTATACCGGGGATTCATCAAAGAGCACTTTCCCGTCTTTAACTTTGTAATAAGGTGTTTCGATAAACCCGAGATTATTTACTTTCGCATAAATACATAATGAGGAAATCAGGCCAATATTGGGGCCTTCAGGGGTTTCGATAGTACAAAGCCTTCCATAGTGGGTGTAATGAACATCACGAACTTCAAATCCGGCACGTTCTCGTGACAAACCACCGGGGCCAAGGGCTGACATACGCCTCTTATGAGTTAATTCAGCCAGCGGGTTGGTCTGGTCCATAAACTGAGAAAGCTGGTTTGTACCGAAAAACGAATTTATTACCGATGAAAGAGTTTTTGCATTGATCAGGTCTATCGGAGCAAAAACTTCGTTATCCCGAACATTCATCCTCTCACGTATAGTTCTTGCCATACGTGCCAACCCAACACCAAATTGGGTGTAAAGCTGTTCGCCAACAGTTCTGACCCTCCTGTTACTCAAATGGTCTATATCATCAACATCGGCTTTTGAATTAACAAGTTCTATAAGGTATTTAACAATCCAGATAATGTCTTCTTTAGTCAGGACCTTAACATCCATCGGCGTATTAAGGTTCAGCTTTTTGTTAATCCTGTACCTTCCAACATCACCAAGATCATAACGTTTATCTGAGAAAAACAGCTTTTCAATCATACTACGGGCTGTTTCGTCATCAGGCGGATCGGTATTTCTTAACAACCGGTAAATAAATTCTACGGCTTCTTTTTCAGAGTTGGTTGTATCCTTTTGAAGCGTATTATAAATCAGGGCATAATCACTGACATTGATTCCTTCTTTATGAAGTATTATGGTTTTAACATCAGCTTCAAGTATTTGTTCCACATGGTGCTCTTCGATAACGGTTTCCCTGTCTATAATAACTTCCGTTCTTTCGATGGAAACAACTTCCCCTGTATCTTCATCAACAAAATCTTCAACCCATGATCTCAATACCCTTGCAGCCAGTTTCCTTCCTATACATTTTTTCAATGTATTCTTACTGACTTTTATTTCATCAGACAAATCAAATATTTTCAGGATTTCTTTATCGCTTTCAAAGCCAATGGCACGTAGCAAAGTTGTAACCGGGAGTTTCTTCTTTCTGTCAATATAAGCATACATGACATCATTAATGTCAGTAGCAAATTCAATCCATGACCCTTTAAAGGGGATAATCCGTGCGCTGTAAAGCTGGGTGCCATTGGCATGCACACTCGTTCCGAAGAAAACACCGGGAGATCTGTGTAATTGCGATACAACAACTCTTTCAGCTCCATTAATCACAAAAGTACCTTTAGGTGTCATATAAGGAATCATACCCAGATATACATCCTGTATAATAGTTTCGAAATCCTCATGTTCCGGGTCGGTACAGTAAAGCTTCAGCTTCGCTTTTAATGGAACGCTGTATGTAAGGCCCCTTTCAATACATTCTTCTATACTGTATTTGGGGGGATCAATGAAATAATCCAAAAATTCCAAAACAAAATTGTTCCTGACGTCCGAAATTGGAAAATTTTCACTGAATACTTTAAACAGACCTTCGTTTTTTCGATTTTCAGGGGTTGTTTCCAATTGGAAAAAATCCTGGAACGACTTAAGTTGCACCTCAAGAAAATCGGGATAATCAAATTGATAATTTATTGACGAAAAGTCTATTCTTTCTTTTTTTTCTATAGTTGCAGCCAAGGTGTATAAATTTGTGGTTAATAAATAATTTCTAACTAACCAGGTATTAAACAGATCAATATCATACAAAACCAAACCCCCGGACTGAATTTACAAGTCAGAAGTCTGATCTTTTTTGATAATAGAAGTTGAATTACTTCAATTCAACTTCCGCACCGGCTTCTTCGAGTTGTTTTTTTAATGTCTCTGCTTCTTCTTTTGTGACACCTTCTTTAATAGCTTTAGGTGCTGAATCAACAAGTTCTTTGGCTTCTTTCAGCCCAAGACTTGTAAGCTCTTTTACGAGTTTAACCACGGCAAGTTTAGAACCGCCGGGGCTATTAAGGACAACTTCGAATTCGGTTTTTTCTTCAGCTTCTGCTTCTGCCTCACCACCGGCTGCTGCAACTGCCACAGGTGCAGCCGCTGCAGGCTCAATACCATATTCATCTTTCAGAATATCTGCCAGTTCATTTACTTCTTTAACACTGAGATTAACCAATTGTTCTGCGAAAGATTTCAAATCTGCCATTTTTTATTATTTTTTAATGATTTTAAATTTACAATTCTAAAAATTAATTATTATATTATCTTATTATTCTTGTTTTTCAGAAAGCGTTTTCAATATTCCTGATAACTTACCACCGCCCGATTGTAATGCTGAAACAACATTTTTGGCAGGCGATTGCAATAATGATATAATATCACCAATGAGTTCGTTTTTGGATTTTATGTTACTCAAAACATCCAGGTTTTCCTCACCAAGATAACATACCTCTTCTACAAAAGCTCCTTTTAGTAAAGGTTTAGAACTATTTTTGCGAAACTCTTTTATCAGCCTGGCCGGAACATTACCTGTATCAGAAAACATCAATGAGGTAGGACCTTTCAAAACATCATATAAAGGTCCGATATCTTTTTCAACTTTATCCATGGCTTTTTTCAACAAAGTGTTTTTGACCACATGCATAGAAATATTCTTCTTATAGCATAACCTCCTGAGCTTATTAACAGTTTCTACATTCAATTCAGAAGTATCTGTCAGATAAAACACTTCGCTTGACTTTAACTTTTCAGCCAAACTTTCAATTATTTGTTTTTTTTCTTCCCTTTTCATAAAACATCCACATCTTTTAGGTGTAAACCAATTAATTTAACACCTGTTTATAAAGTAACGGATTTGGTATCAACTTTCACGCCAGGACTCATTGTACTGGACATATACACGCTTTTCATATAAGTGCCTTTTGCTGATGCCGGTTTCATTCTAACAATCGTTTGCAACAGTTCTTTAGCATTATCAACAAGCTTATTTTTTTCAAATGAAACTTTCCCTATTGAAGCATGGACAATTCCATATTTATCAACTTTAAAATCAATTTTACCTGCCTTGACCTCTTTAACGGCTTTTTCTATTTCCATAGTGACTGTTCCGGCTTTGGGGTTTGGCATCAATCCTCTTGGCCCGAGGATTTTTCCAAGAGGGCCTATTTTAGGCATAATGCCTGGTACGGTAATTATGACGTCCACATCGGTCCAGCCCCCTTTTATTTTTTCAATATATTCGTCCAGTCCTACGTAATCAGCACCTGCATCTTTAGCTTCTTTTTCTTTATCGGGTGTACACAGTACAAGCACTTTGGTTGTTTTTCCTGTACCATGAGGCAATGTAACCACCCCTCTAACCATTTGATTTGCTTTTCTCGGATCCACTCCAAGACGGATATCCAGATCAACTGATTCATCAAACTTTGCAAAATGCATCTTTTTGATAACATCTGCTGCTTCACGCAAAGGATAAACTGCATTTCTATCAAAACCGGCAAATGCTTCCTTTCGGTTTTTTGTTAATTTCCCCATTTTCTGATCCCGTTTATATTATTTTGATTAAAAACCATCTGTAAAAAGAGTATTCATCAAAAAGGCTTTTTGCCTTTTACTTTCACTCCCATACTTCTTGCCGTACCGGCTACCATATGCATAGCTGATTCGACATTAAAGCAATTAAGATCAGTCATTTTTTCTTCTGCAATAGTTTTCACCTGGTCCCATGTAAGTGTTGCAACTTTATTACGATTCGGCTCGGGTGAACCCGACTTGATCTTCAAAGCTTCCAATATCTGCACTGAAACCGGAGGAGATTTTATAATAAATTTAAACGACTTATCTTTGAATACAGTAATAACAACAGGAATAACTTTTCCTGCTTTATCTTGTGTTCGGGCGTTAAACTGCTTACAGAATTCCATGATATTCACGCCTTTGGCACCCAGTGCGGGCCCAACAGGGGGCGATGGGTTAGCCTGACCGCCTCTGATCTGTAATTTTATTAATCCGCTAATTTCTTTTGCCATCGTCAGATTCTCTTTTTATTTTAGTATGACAACTCATAAATTCAGTCATGAACTATTTTATGCAGATTTATTCTTTTTCTACCTGCATAAAACTAAGTTCCAACGGTGTTTTTCGTCCAAATATCTTTACCATTACCTTTAGTTTTTTCTTTTCTTCATTAATTTCTTCAATCACTCCTGTAAAGCTGTTGAACGGGCCGTCGGTTACTTTTACTGTTTCCCCGACAATAAAAGGTATGTTTAATTCCTCGTCTTTTTCGGCCAGTTCATCTACTTTTCCAAGTATTCGATTTACTTCTGCCGGCCTGAGAGGAACGGGATTGCCTGCAGAGCCTAAAAAGCCAAGCACACCCGGAACATTTTTGATTATGTGAGGTATTTCTCCCACCAGTGCGGCTTCTATAAGCACATAACCCGGAAAATAATTCCTTTCGGCACTTATCTTTTTTCCTTTTCTAATCTGATAAACTTTTTCGGTCGGTATAAGTACTTGCGAAATATAATCCTGCAGCCCAAGGCGTTTAACTTCACTTTCTATATATTGCTTAACCTTGTTTTCTCCTCCGCTAACCGCCCTGACTACATACCACTTTTTAACTTGTTGTTCGCTCATAAAACCAAAAAATAATTCAGATTTTTCTTTTGCTATTAAAATACATGTGTTTATAAGAGGCTCATTCAAAGCTCCATGCCTTTAAATCAATACTAAAGAAACAAGTCATAGAATTGTTGCAATATAGAGCTAAAGGATATATCCATCAAATAAACGATCGAAGCGATTATAAGGGAAGCAATGGATACGACCGTAACGCTGCTTTGCAAGTCTTTCCATGAAGGCCAGGTTACTTTATTATTGAGCTCATCATAAGTATCGCTGAAAAAGGCTCTGATTTTCTTCATAAAATGTATTAATACTATAACTAATATTGTTAATTGCAGGGGTGGAAGGACTCGAACCCTCAACCAACGGTTTTGGAGACCGCTACTCTACCAGTTGAGCTACACCCCTGAATAATCAGGTAATGATATAAATCCTTACACCACCCTAAATATTACTCAATTATTTCTGTTACCTGGCCTGCTCCAACCGTGCGTCCACCTTCACGTATAGCAAAGCGCAGACCTTTATTCATTGCCACTTCGCTAATAAGTTCAACCGTAACTGTAAGGTTATCGCCAGGCATAACCATCTCTACACCTTCCGGCAGGAAAATTTCTCCGGTTACATCGGTAGTCCTGAAAAAGAATTGAGGTCTGTATTTGCTGTGGAACGGGGTGTGACGACCACCTTCTTCTTTTCTCAAAATATAGACTTCACCTTTGAATTTTTTATGAGGTGTTATTGAATTAGGTGCTGCAACAACCATACCCCTGCTGATAGCTTTTTTATCTACTCCTCTGAGCAACAGCCCAACGTTGTCGCCGGCTTCTCCGCGGTCAAGTATTTTGCGAAACATTTCCACTCCTGTAACAACACTTTTGAGCTTTTCCGCACCCATACCGATAATATCAACAGGGTCACCCGAATTAATAACGCCTGTTTCGATTCTGCCTGTTCCAACGGTTCCGCGCCCCGTGATAGAAAACACATCTTCAACGGGCATCAAAAAAGGTTTGTCAACATCACGCTTTGGAATCGGTATCCATTCATCAACAGTATCCATAAGTTCAACGACTTTTTCGACCCATTTTGGTTCGTTATTAAGTCCGCCCAATGCTGAGCCCCTTATAATTGGTATATTATCTCCGTCAAACTCATAGAAAATGAGTAATTCCCTGATCTCCATTTCTACCAATTCCAGGAGTTCTTCATCATCAACAAGGTCAACTTTATTCATAAACACAACGATTTGTGGTACTCCAACCTGGCGTGCAAGCAGTATATGCTCCCGTGTTTGAGGCATGGGGCCATCGGATGCATCTACTACGAGGATAGCGCCGTCCATTTGTGCGGCACCGGTTACCATGTTTTTCACGTAGTCGGCGTGTCCAGGACAATCCACATGTGCATAATGCCTGTTAGCTGTTTGATATTCAACGTGCGAAGAATTAATAGTAATACCTCTTTCTTTTTCTTCAGGTGCATTGTCAATAGAGTCAAAGGTTCTGATTTCCGACAAACCTTTAGCAGCTAAAATCTGTGTAATTGCAGCGGTGAGTGTTGTTTTGCCATGGTCAACATGTCCAATAGTACCAACGTTCACGTGCGGTTTAGTCCTTTCAAATTTTTCTTTTGCCATATCTTAGTGGTTGTTTAAAATTATTTAAAAAATTTTATGTATCTGAAACATTTTCTGTGCGAGCCGATGACGGGAATTGAACCCGTGGCCTCTTCCTTACCAAGGAAACGCTCTACCTCTGAGCTACATCGGCGAGATCAGAGCGGAAAACGGGACTCGAACCCGCCACCTACAGCTTGGAAGGCTGTCGCTCTACCAGATGAGCTATTTCCGCATTATTAAGTGGGGGGAGAAGGATTCGAACCTCCGAAGGCTAAGCCAACAGATTTACAGTCTGCCCCATTTGACCGCTCTGGAATCCCCCCAAAAATGAATGATACTGAAAATAACTTTTTAAAGAACGCGAGCCGATGGAGGGATTCGAACCCCCGACCGGCTGATTACAAATCAGCTGCTCTGGCCAACTGAGCTACATCGGCAATTCAATGCCAAGTGTTTATTTATATTTTCACACAAATAACAAATATAAATCTTTACTAAAAAGGTTTGCAAATTTACGCAAAAGATTTAAAACCTACCAAAATAAAATTTAATTTTTTTTAAAATATTAATTCCCAACAAAATATATCCCAAATTCAAACCAAAAAAAATTACTACAACCCTTTGAATTTTTCTTTACGCTTAATCAATTGTTTCCTTAAAGCATCCACCGCATTATCAACTGCTTCTTCAAAACTTTTTGCCTGCTTTTTTGCGAACAAGTCATTCCCGGGCAACATAACCTTTATTTCTGCAATTTTATTTTCATTGTTGGAAGCTTGTTCTAATTTAAGAGTAACGTCACTTTCAATAATACCATCAAAAAAACTGGGTAATTTCCCAACCTTTTCCCTGATAAAATCTTCAAGTTTTATGTCAGCTTTAAAGTGTAAAGAACTAATGTTAATATTCATAATTACATTCCTCCGAATTTAAGCCTTGGGATGGGCTTGTTTGTAAACTTTTTTTAATTTTTCAACACTATTATGTGTATATACCTGGGTTGCCGAAAGATTAGCATGGCCAAGAAATTCTTTGATTGAATTCAACTCTGCACCGTTATTCAGCATATGTGTTGCAAATGTGTGCCTCAATATATGAGGACTCTTTTTGTCGTATGTGGTTACAAGGCTTAAATAGTGATATACCACCCTGTAAATGAATTTAGGGTATAACTTCTTTCCTTTACCTGTAACGAGCAAATAATCATTTTTTTCGCATGGAAATAACTTTGCTTTTTTTTCAATATAATCAATTATAGTTTTTGATAAAGAAGGAATTACCGGGATTATCCGCTGTTTATTGCCTTTACCGCTAACTTTCAAAGTAATGTTTCCTGCATCCAAATCCGTATGTTTGACAGAAATCAACTCGGCCAGCCTGATACCTGTCGAATAAAGCATTTCTAGTATTAGCCGGTCTCTTGAACCAATAAAATCATCAGCAAAATCAATCTTTTCAAAGAGCGCATTTATATCCTCGTTATTTAAGTATGGCGGTAATGAAGCCGCAAATTTCGGAATTGTTATTTTTTCTATAGGATTGGACTCTATGTCAGCCTGAATTATCAAATGGTTAAAAAAAGATTTAAGCGAAGAAATTTTCCTCCTGACCGACCGGGCGCCTATACCTTTATCCATAATTGCAACTATCCAGCTTCTTATATGCAAAGCAGATGCTTCATGACATTGAATGCCGGGATAAAAATCAACTAAAAATTCGTGAAACTGCACTAAATCGGTATGATATGATTTAACAGTATGTGCCGAATAACCTTTATTTATAGCCAAATATTTAAGGAAGCTGTTAATTTTGTCCATATAAACAAAATGGATATTTTTGCTAAAGTTAATAATGCGCTTTCTAAAATAAAAATTACTTCCTTTTGAAAATTCTTAACTTCAAAAAACAATTCAAGATTCCTCCTGGTTCCTCATTTTTTGAACATGAATGGCTTTAAGCTTCTCATCCCGCTTTTTTATGGAAGGTTTAGTATATTTCTGCCTTTCGCGTACTTCCTTCAAAACCCCGGCTTTCTCAAACTTTCGCTTAAACTTTTTTAATACACGATCCATATTTTCCCCTTCTTTGATAGGTATAATAATCATAAATTCCTCAAAATAATTTTTTAAAATATTATTAATTAACAATCATATAAAACCAATACTTAATTTCGGGGTGCAAAGATAATAATAACTTTACATTAATCAAATAGTTTAACCAAAGATTTTTTGAAAAATATTAAAATCTGCTCGAAACACCTTTGCAACAAATGGTCACTTAATACCATCAAGGCAATGGATAATTATGAAAAGGCTGTGAATTACATATTCTTGCCTGATTTTTTTATTTTTGTACAAGTTTATTTACTGATTTAACAATTAAACCTTAAAAAAATGAAAAAAAATATATTAATTATTTCACTGCTGTCGATTTATTCTTTTTTGCATGTATCGGGGCCGGGTATTCAACTTTATTCCGCAGAAACAGAAGATGAGCCTTATGCGCCGGTTTTTTCACTTCCTGATGATACTGACCGGGCAGAAATTTATATTCATCAGCAGGAAAGAGTACAAAGTATGATACCATCAAAAGCCGAAGTTAAAATACCCCCATATCCCGGGGCCGTTGTATTTCTTGTACATACAACAGATGAATTAAAACAAATGACAGGCAAGGATGGCCTTGCTGAGATCAGGTTAATTGCCGGCGATCCTCTTGACGAGATTGTCAAGTTTTATCAAGAACATCTTCCCGGTTGGAACTATGATGAAAACTTTTCCGTATTCTGGTATGGTGAAGGTGATATCACTATATCTCAATTAATGGGAGGAATGCCACATATTTCTATAAGGGAAGCATCTCCGACGGTTCAGGAGCTGGCCCCGGATGCCACTTATTTGATAGGGATAGTATATGAAACGGATAAATAGTTAAAACTTAAAATGAGTTCTTTCCGGGCTTCCTTGCTTTTTTTGAAGTTATAAAAACTCCATTGATATTCAGCAAATCCGGACTCAAAAACAAAAAAGATTCACAATCCGGAAGTAAGGAAAAATTTTATCATTTCTTGCAAATAATAGCAGATCAATATATTTATTTATTATCTAAAGAGGTAAGAACCTTATTTTGATTTTTGTTTTGCCACCCATGAGCTTCTCAAAAAGATTATAGGCCAGCCGAATATTGGAATGAAGAAGGCAAGTATTATCGGCTTATTTATTATCAGTTTCAGTATAGTAAAAATATTTATGTCGTGTATTGATTTGGTATTTCCAGAATAATAGCGTCTGTCATATTCTGAGAAAAGGAATGGCCAGTTCATGAGCATAAAGTAGTGCAATTTTCGGCGGTTTTTTATTGCTTCTCTGAATAGTGATCCAAAGCGATATGGGTTTTTACCGTACTTGCGGCGGGCTTCATTAAGGTCTTCCTGCATTTGCTTGCGTATATAGGTGGTAATATTTCTCAGGTCGCTGTTTGTAATTTCTTTCAAAGGTTTATCAATCATTTCCCACGGGCGTATTTTTCTGCCAAAGACAAAATAAAGTTTGGCGGGCAATGCGATATAAAACATCCAGGGTTGAAAAAAAACGAGCAACGTAGTGATTCCAACCGGCACAAAAGGTATTCCCAGAATACGGGCTTGTTTGTTAAGCCAGGGCCAAGAGTATGCAAACGGATTAATATACTCGGCATTTACTGTTGAAAAAGTTATTATTTCACACTTATACTTCAGACTCATTCTCACAAAGGTGTTTCGCATTTCCTGCAGCTGATATCTGCGGTTAAAGCCCTTGCCTATTCCTTCAACACCTTCGGGATAAACCAAAACATTATGTTCTGCCTGGTTCATCATGGTTTCAAAATTGGTGAACGTAGCCGGAACACCGCCAAATCTTTTCCAAAGGCTGGCTATCAGGAAAGGATTCATAAAAAGATTATCGGTAAGAGCAGGTGCAATTAGTGCACGGGCAACACCCTGTGCAAAACCGAATCTTTCATACAGCTTATAACTGAATGTTATGGCATCCCATGGGAAAGCCATTCCCGAATGATTTGTGACCAGCAAATAGGGCTTATCACTTTTTTGCCGGTGAGGGTATTCGCCCCAACCAACCATTTCACTACGAAACCATGTTTCGTTTATAGGCTTTATCAACTCCTCAAGTATAAATTTTGTATAAGAAGGCGAGAAGTTACGGTTCAGCTTGTGAAGATTTTCTTTTGCAATCTTTTCTCCCGACGAGGTAAAGAATCTTCTCAGAGAATATGTAATTTCCTTATTTTTTGTCATCTATTTTTTTAAAGTATTCTTTAATATGCTGAGAAATTCTTGCTGCATGTCTTGAGTTTACTGCAAAATATTTAACCAAATATCTTTCCCCCGGCTCATTTTCATTGTCCAAAGGTTCAACGGTTGGCTTTTTAACCGGTATTGTCCATGGCAACAGCATGATCTTTTTGGCGATCATATCGCAAGCATCTTCTTTCCCGGCACTGCTTTCTATTGTAACAGTTGTTTCATACCTTTTCAATCTATCGGGAGCGGGTTGGCAAGTAATTATTTCACCAGTAAGACTGCTGTAAGGGATTTTCATGAGCTTACCGTCGTCTGTTTCAATTTCAAGCGAGCGATATCCGAGTTTTTTTAACTTCCCCGCTGTTTTTGGCAGGCTGATGTGTTGATTGATCTGGAACGGCATCTCTGATTTAAGTACTATTCCCGCTATAAAATCTCTTACCACGAACCAACCTATCCCTATTATTATTGAAATAATAACGGCATACATCAGGATGTCATAAAAATGGTAATGGCGGAAAACACCTCTTAAAGCCCATAATAGGTACAAAAACCACAATAAAAATTCAACAGCAGGAAAAACCCGCTGAAATACCGGGTGGATTTTTTCACCGACAACCGCCGATTGTATTGCTTTATTTGCCAACCACAGGATAACAAAAAGAGCAAATCCGGCAATTATATATAAAGCTATTGCCATTTTTCCCTGAATCTTTCTTTTAAAATAAAGTTACAACATTTTTTTGTTTCTCAACTTTCTCTCTATAACCGGTTCAAGGTATGGGTTAAGTGCATAAGTGTCTTTAAATTTTTCTTCAACAATACCTGCTCTTAGCATGTTTTGTACAATCATGCGGGTTTGTGGTTGTGTTTGGCAAAGCACATCGGACAATTTTTCAATATCAAGCCTGCGATGCAGTAAAAATTGTGAAATTACAATCCACAAATCATCACTTATTTCGTTAAGGTAATAGGTTGGTGGCTTTTTAGGCAAATCAATTATTAACAGATCACCGTTTATTTTTTTTATATTACTTATCCATGCTTTAGCCGTTTGGCCGGGATTTCCCCTGGTAAGTTCAAAATATTTATTAAACAATTTTGCAAAATCCCATTCAGAAAAATTATCTTCATTTTTTTTATTTAACTCAAACTTCAGGCCACCCGCTTTATGACGCAGCATTATCATATCTTTCAGCTCCCTGGCTTCCAGGGGTTCGCATTGTACATGGCCTAAAAAATAATCATCAAAATTATAAATACTATTCAAAAAATTATAAGCATGAGTATTACAGTTTACTATGAAAAAAAACTTTTTACCATAAATATTTATAAGTTCCAAAAACCTGTTCAAATATTCCTGTCCGTTGTCGGTTCGGCTCC
This sequence comes from Bacteroidales bacterium, assembly GCA_003567625.1. Lineage (GTDB taxonomy): Bacteria > Bacteroidota > Bacteroidia > Bacteroidales > UBA7960 > PUKZ01. Next base: position 23,466 of record PWZB01000140.1, read on the forward strand.
ACCAAAGCTCGATATCATCTATGATTATAACCTTGTTTGAAGGTTGTGTATCAAGATAATCAGCAATATTTCTGTCTGTACCAAACGATTTTTTCAGTGCATTATCCCAGCTTTTATTATCAGGCTTTTCTCCTTTTGGTGCTTTAATTATATGTTTTTGATATCCGGGCATAAATTGCTTTACAATAATTTTCGAAAAACTTGATTTGCCCGAATCACGCTCACCGGTGATCAATAATCCGCCCGGATATCCGTTTTCGAAACGTGCTAAAGCTTTTTCAGCTTCCTGGAGCTGTTTTTTCATGCCTACCCATAAATCTTTATTTATAGTGGAACTGCCTGAAAAAAGACTGAGATAATAGAATGGTATTTGCTTCAATATCTTTTTTTGTGGAGAAAGAGCTTCAATTATTTCATGAACTGCCTGGCTGCTTATTTTATGCTGTTTTTCAAATGTTGTCAGCTTCCTGGCAAGCACTACGCCTTCACTTTTGGTATATATAGCCTTAACCATTTGATCTCTGAAAGTTTTACCAATTTTAGCACTACTCTCCTTAATCTTTCGTTTAATTGCATTATCTTTCTTAAAGCTATGCTTCCGTTTTTCCGGTTCGGTTTTATAATATAAATAAACGACATTAATATTTTCGAACGCTGACATAAGGTAATTTTCCAAATTGATTGTTGTTTCATCAATGAGTTGAGAAATATTTTTCTCTTCATTTGTTATTCTGTCAAGTAATCTGTTGAGCAATGATTCGGTTTCCCGGTTGAAGATATCCGGATAAGCCTCATTGGCTTCTTTTTCAACATTTTCAAGATTGAACAGTGTAAGTCGAATTATATCACCGATATTTTGTGAAGAGCGATTGAGTTTCTCAGACAAATTCTCCAATTCCATACGTGTATTATTTATCAACTCAGTACCTATATAAAACTCGACTTTCTGTCGCACCACAAGGGTTTTTGCCTCGCTTAATCCAAACATGCCTTTTTCGACTTGCTGAAGAAACCGTTCATGGTTTATATCAGTTTTTTCCGGCAGTTCATCAATAACCTCCTGAACTTCTTTAAAGAAACGTTCAAATAACTCGTGCAGATCAATTTGCTTTTGTTCACTCAAAATATTCCTTATATCATCAGGTTCTTCAGATTTTTCATCTCTTTTAAATAACTCAACTTGTTTTTTCAATGTTCTTAGATTTTGCAACAAATTGCCTTCCACAAGTATTTTCAGTGAGTTAATTTTTTTGTGCAATTTGGTTTTAACACGGCTTTTAAATGCCACAAGTAAAAACTCCAGGTTGCTTTTATTTATAAATAGTTTAAGGTTATTAAACCATATTTCCGGCATTTCTTTTATTTTCTGCACATCGTGGAAACCTTTTTTCAGTGCTTTCTGATATGTTTTGAGTTTAAACTTTGATGCAGGGTTGTCCAGTATATAGCTTATTTTTTGCAGGTTGATATAAAGATCTGCATTAAGTTTATTACTTATCTTTTCGAAGGTCTGTTTTGTTTCTTGTTGAATAGTTTTCTGCTGCATTGAAAGACGTTGTCCTTCCATGCGGATTATTTGCAGCACTTTATCGTGGTTATCAAAGTTCTTTTCTGCTTTTTCAAGGGTTTCAAGCATATCTGAAAAATGATTTCTCAGGCTTGCAACCATTCTGTAAGAATAAGCCCTGAAATCGTTGTTAACCGAGTCAAGCGCATCCAGCCTGCGATTGTACATGAACAAGTGAACAGTTTTTTTCAATTCTACTTTTTGCCTTACCGGGCGCCTTAAGATTTTGGCATAAAACTTCTTCCGTAGCTTAAAAAGTTTTATGACGGCTTTCTCACCCCGGTCTATTGAAAATTCGTCATGATTAAAATTAACAAAAACCTTTTCTGGTATTTCAGCTGTAGCAGCTTCCAAATCTCTGCAGCAATCATTTATTGCTTCTGACAAATACCCCTTAGCTTCAGGCAATATTTCATCATTGAGTTTAAGCAAATAATTCTTTGCTTTATAGGCAAAATCATTAATGATTTTATTAAAGATGTTTTTATCCGGAAACTCTTCTTTTGATTCAATTATACTTTCGAGCTGAGTGAAAAGCTTTCCGGGATAATCCTTAAAGCTTTCAAGGTAGTTGTCAAAAATTATTGACGATTGTCCAAATCCGTTTTTAAGATATTTTATATGTATATCATGAAACTTTTTACTAATGTTTAAAACCTCATTTTCGAGAATTTTTTTCCGGGGGTATTTTATTTGTTCAATAACCGGTTTTTCCGTTACGCCTTTTACAATATCCTCTTTAATTTTTTCCCTTTCATAATCGCCTATAACACTTATCTCGTCAAACTCGCTACCAGCTTTAATAAGTAGTGTTGTACTCAATTGGCTGATTTTTTCGCTTAGTTTTTCAAGGGGAGCTGCATCCGGATTCAGATCCTTTTCTTCGATTGGCAATAAAGTTAAATCTGTATTTTCTGATTCTTTTTTAATGATTTCCGTTTCCGATAACCTTTCCACGCTGTTGTTTATAATTTTAACTTCTCCGAACAGTCTTGTGTTATCAATCATATGATCGGCCAGGTCATATATTTTTTCGGTGATGCTGCTGTCATAATTAATGATCAAAACTCTCAACCTTGCTGACCTCCATGCTGGGTCGGATGTGATAAATTTGATCAAAGTAAGGCCGTAGGTAAATTCACGCCCATAGCCTTTCCACCAAAGGTCTATGCGTTTTTTCTGTCCGAAGCCTTTGTTTCGGTCGAAACTGAGTATTGCAATATTATAATTGAGTTGTATAAAGTTTCTAAGTGCCTTGATAAACCTTGCAGGGTTTTTTGTATTACGGCTCCATCCCAACAGAGTTGTGTTTGGTTCAAACCCGGTAAAGCCATATACGCGGCAAATCAAATCCATGCCCTGGTATATATCGCTGCATTCGTGTCTTCGTGTGAAAACCGTTTTCCCGTAATTGTCAGTATCTATTATTGATTGTGCCTGTTTGCTGAAGAGTACATCTTCGGATGGGTTTTCAATAAGTTCAAAATTTGTAAATACTCCCATTCTCCCAACCATAGACCTTGCAATTTCAACAAGGTGTGGCCTTGATTTAGCTCCTCCACTGAACAGAATTATGTTTGGCCGCCAGTTGCGCTTATCCAGACCGCCTTGTATTGAAAGCTTCGTAATACCATATTTGATTATAGATGACCATACGCCGCTCCAGGTATCGCCCGATTGCAGCCTTAACTCCTTTCGTTTTATTATAAAGAAGATGCCTCCCATAATCAAAACAGCAATTATCATGGCAATAATGTCGAGCTGTATCATTATAATAAAACATGCCACACCACCTATCACACTAACCAAAACCGGGATGCGAAAAGAAGGTCTGAAGTCGGAACCTGCCCAGTTTTCAATTGCACAGGTGAGATTTAAGAAACCATATGTTATAATGAAAAATATTGTTACTATCCGGGCAATAATATTTAGATCACCGATAAGGATACCTGCGAGAGCTATGGCAAAAGTCAGCAACAAAGCATTACGCGGCTGATTGGAGGCGCCAAAACCCTTTGCAAATATTTTGGGAGTTATTTTATCAATGGCTGTAGCCTGTAATATGCGCGGTGCACCAAGAATACTTCCAAGCGCCGACGAAAGAGTTGCACCCCAGATACCTGCTACTACCACTGGTGCAAAAAATGAAATATTCAACAATACAGCGGGATCATGTATTAACACATGCCTGTCTACAGTATTTGAAAGGAAAACTGCCAAACCGGTATATATAATCAGCCCGGCGAATATGGCTGCCATTGTTCCCACCGGTATAGCTTTCCCGGGGTTACGCAGATCACCCGACATTGAAGAACCCGTACTAAATCCGGTTACTGCCGGAAAAAAAATAGCAAAAAGAGCAATCCAGGTAAATGTCTCTGAAGTAAAGTTTAACACCGGCCTGTCAGGCTGCAAATCATGCTGCCCGAAAAAAATAGAGATTAATGACAGTAAAATAACAAGGAGGATAATAACCTGGGTTTTCAAAGCCAGATTAGTGCTTATAAAAGTCAGAGTTGTAATGAACAGCAAAGCTAAAACACCTGTAATCCTTACCAAATCTTTGGTAATCTCAAACCCCAGGGCGGTAAGAAAAACCTCTGAAAACCCTATTAAATAAAGGCTGATACTAAAGGATAAACCCACAAAAAAAGCCATGCCCAAAGTGCCCCCTATCGGAAGCCCGAGACTGCGTGAAATTATATAATAATTGCCGCCCCTTTCAACTTTCTTATCCGTAGCAATGCTGGCTATACTCAAACCCGTGGTAACAGAAATAAGATGAGCAACAAGGATAATCCCAAGGGTTGCAATCAAACCGGCTTCACCTACAATCCATGGAAGCCTTAAATACATTATTACACCTAATATAGAAAGCAAAGAAGGTGTAAATACGCCCTTAAATGTGCCAAACTTAGTACCTTTTGCACTCATAAACCCGTTCATTTTTTACAATATTAAAAAAAAATGACGACATCAGTTGTTTTTTATAATAATATTCTGAACAAATATTCATAATTTTTTGTTTCACCTTTTCATCAACTGCTCACATGGGATCAATAAGCACCTTTACCGGATTTGATTTGTAAATTAAATCCGTTTTCTTATTCCAAAATATAATATTTATAAAATATAAAAATTAATTATTTCTATCTTTGTAGCCTTAAAAATAATATTAGATATATTCAATGATAAACTCAACAGAATATGGAAAAAATACGAATGGTTGACCTGAAGCGCCAATATGAAAAAATTCAGGATGAAATAGACAATGCGGTATTGGATGTGGTACGCTCTACACAATATATAAATGGTCCGGATGTAAAACAATTTCAGCAAGAACTGGAAGAATATCTTGATGTTAAGCATGTCATTCCATGTGCTAACTGCACGGATGCTTTGCAGGTTGCAATTATGTCTTTGGATTTAAAGCCCGGTGACGAGGTTATAACCACCTCATTTACATTTGTAGCTACTGTAGAAGTTATTTCATTACTTGGTTTAACGCCTGTTTTGGTTGATGTTTATGAAGATACTTTCAATATAAACCCAATGGAAATATGCCGTATGATAACCGGGCGGACAAAAGCCATAATACCTGTTCATCTTTTCGGCCAAAGTGCCAATATGGATGAAATTATGACAATAGCAAAAAATCATAATTTATACGTTATAGAAGATAATGCGCAGGCTATAGGTGCAGATTACATTTATTCGAAAAAACGCCGTAAAAAAGCGGGGACAATAGGTCATATCGGATGCACCTCTTTTTTCCCTTCAAAAAATCTCGGTTGTTACGGCGACGGTGGTGCCATTTTTACCAATAACCAAAATCTGGCAGAAAAGATGCGTAATATAGTAAACCATGGTATGACAACCAGGTATTACCACAACTATGTTGGAGTAAACTCAAGGCTTGACTCTATCCAGGCAGCCATATTGCGGATCAAGTTGAAATATCTTGACCAATATACAAAATTGCGCAGACAAGCGGCAGATTACTATGACAAGGCTTTTGAAGGTAATGAAAATCTAATAATTCCTGCGAGAAGCAGTTTTTCGACTCATGTTTTTCATCAATATACCTTGAAAACCCGAAATATTGATCGTGATAAACTAAAAGAATATCTTGATTCAAAAAATATTCCGGCTATGATATATTATCCTGTCCCGATGCATTTGCAAGAACCATATAAAAGTTTCAGATACAGGCAAAAAGAAGGAGATTTGCCCGTTACGGAAAGCCTGAGCAAGTCGGTAATATCTCTACCCATGCATACCGAACTGGATAAAGAACAGCAGGATCATATTATTTCACATGTGTTGGATTTTGTAAACAAAAACCGTCTGTAATAGATATGGGGAAAGATTATTTCAGCCATGAAACAGCTGTAATAGACCATGGATGCAAAATAGGCAAAGGCACCAGGATATGGCATTTTTCACACATAATGCCCGGTTGTGTTATTGGAGAGCGTTGCAATTTGGGGCAAAACGTTGTAGTAATGCCAAAAGTCGTTCTTGGAAAAAATGTGAAAGTCCAGAATAATGTGTCTATTTATACCGGTGTGATTTGTGAAGACGACGTTTTCCTGGGGCCCTCAATGGTATTTACCAATATAACCAATCCTCGAAGCGCTGTCGTCAGGCGTGATAAATATGAAAAAACGATCGTACGTAAAGGAGCATCAATAGGTGCTAACGCCACAATAGTTTGTGGCATTGAAATAGGCGCTTTTGCATTTGTAGGAGCCGGTTGCGTGGTAATAAAAAACGTTGCGCCCTATGCCCTGGTAGTGGGCAACCCCGCCAGGCAAATAGGATGGATGAGTGAATATGGACACCGGCTTGAATTTGATGAAAACAATATGGCAGTTTGCCCCGAAAGTAAAGAAAAATATAAAATCCATGATAATAAAGTTGAAAAAATTAATTAAATAAAAATATTAACATTCAAAAGATTTTACTTATTATTCTTTAAGAAAATTTCTGATAACAAAATAATATCTTTATTGTTAATAATTATACGTCAATTGGATGCGGCGTGTTTATTTTAAGTTTATAAAAAAAAGAATTACTATAGATGACAAAAATTAAAAATGATAAAATCAGGTTTGCGATAGTTGGCTGTGGTCATATCGGTAAGCGTCATGCAGATATGATCGATATTAATCCCGAGTCAGAGTTGATAGCATTGTGCGATATGACTCCCAGGGAAGAATTGGGGCTTGAAAAATACAAAGTGCCTTATTTCACTTCAACAGAAGAGTTGCTTGACAGCGATCTGGACTTTGATGTTGTCAACATTTGCACTCCTAACGGTTATCATGCACAGCAAAGCCTTATGTGCCTTGACAAAAAGAAACATGTGGTATGTGAAAAACCTATGGCTTTGAAAAAGTTTGATTGTGAAGCTATGATAAATAAAGCGCTCCAGGTTAAACGCGAGATTTTTATTGTGATGCAAAACCGCTATTCACCGCCATCGGTATGGCTGAAAAATATGATTGATGAAAAGAGGCTGGGAGATATACACATGGTTGACGTAAACTGCTACTGGAACCGTGATAAACGTTACTATAAGCCCGGTTTATGGAAAGGAACCCGGGAATTTGACGGTGGGACTCTTTATACACAATTTTCACATTTCATTGATATAATTTATTGGTTATTTGGTGATATTACCGATATTCATGGTATTTTCAGTAATTTTACGCATAAGGAATTGACCGATTTTGAAGATTCAGGTTTCGTAAACTTCAGGTTCGTTAACGGGGGAATTGGTCATATCAGCTATTCCACAGCCGTGTGGGATAAGAATATGGGAAGCAGTATTACAATTACAGGTAGTAAAGGCAGCGTAAAAATAGGCGGACAATACATGAATAAGGTTGAGTATTGCCATGTTGAAAACTATAAGACTCCCACCCTGCCTGAACCCGGAAACCTGCCGTATGATTATGGCACTTATAAGGGCAGTATCGCAAATCATCATTATGTGATTCAAAATGTTATTGATTCACTTAAAGGCAGAACAACCATTAAAACCAATGCCCTGGAAGGTCTTAAAATTGTGGAAATCATCGAACGCATATATGATTTGCGCGATAAACAGGGCATAAACAAATAATATAAAACAAACTAACAATAATGGATATATTTCAAAAACTGGTACATGAAAAAACGAGCCTTTCGGTTATCGGACTTGGATATGTTGGTTTGCCAATAGCACTTGAATTTGCCAGGAAAGTAAAAGTAATAGGTTACGACATTAAAAAGGATCGTATTGAAAAGATGCGAAACCATTCAGACCCCAGCAAAGAGCTTTCCGGGGAATGCTTTGAAGGTTGTGATATCCGGTTTACTTCGAAGGCCGAAGATTTGTCACGGGCCGGCTTTCACATTATCGGTGTTCCAACTCCTATAGATAATCACAATCTTCCTGATTTGGAGCCTTTATTCTCCGCTTCACGTATCGTGGGTAAAGCCCTGAAGAAAGGCGATTATGTTGTATATGAATCAACGGTATATCCGGGATGTACCGAAGAGGATTGTGTGCCGATACTGGAAAAAGTTTCAGGACTAAAAGCAGGTGTCGATTTTAAGGTTGGCTATTCACCTGAACGAATTAACCCGGGAGATAAACATCACACACTTTCCACAATAGTTAAGGTAGTGTCGGGATGCGATGAAGAAGCACTGGAAAATATTGCCAGGGTGTATGAGTTAATTATAAAGGCAGGAGTTCACAAGGCTCCGTCAATTAAAATCGCAGAAGCAGCAAAGATCATTGAAAACACTCAGCGTGATGTAAATATCGCGTTGATGAATGAGTTGTCTATTATTTTTAGCCGCATGGACATAAACACTTATGATGTGCTTGAAGCCGCAAAAACAAAATGGAACTTCCTTAATTTTTATCCCGGTCTTGTCGGAGGACATTGCATTGGGGTTGACCCATATTATTTGGTATATAAAGCAAAAGAGTACAGATATCATCCGCAGGTAATAAATTCCGGTCGCTTTGTCAATGATTCCATGGGCTTTTATGCAGCAAAACAGCTGGTAAAAAAACTTATTGCCGCCGGCAAAAATGTATTGAATGCCAAAATATTGATCATGGGTGCTACTTTTAAAGAAAATGTGAGTGATATTCGTAATTCGAAGGTAGCCGACCTTGTCCAGGAACTTCTAACATATGGAGTAAAGATGGATGTTGTTGACCCCCTGGCTGATAACGAAGAGATAAAAAACGAGTATGGATGGGAATTAACTGAAACTCCCGGAAATGATTATGATGCAGTGGTTGTTGCTGTTAACCATGATGCTTTTATTGGTTATAATGAGGATCACTTTAAATCATTGATGAAAACTGCTGAAAATGGCATCCTGGTAGATATAAAAGGCATCTACAGAAATAAAATAAAAGATTTAATATATTGGAGCTTTTGATCCGATGAAAAACAAGATATTAGTTACGGGAGGCACAGGTTATATAGGCTCGCATATTGTTGTTGAACTTCAAAACAGCGGATTTGCGGTTGTTATTGCTGATAATCTATGTAATTCAAAAAAAGAGATTGTCATTCAGATAGAAAAGATAACAGGAGTTAAGCCCGATTTTGAACTTGTTGATCTGAAAGATTCGGGCGCAACTCTCCAATTGTTCGAAAAGCATAAAGATTTATCAGGAGTAATTCACTTTGCCGCATATAAAGCTGTTGGCGAGTCAATGGAGTTTCCGTTGATCTATTATCATAACAATCTTTTTTCGTTGATAAATACCCTTCAGGCTATGTTAAAGCACAATATCAACAATTTTGTTTTTTCATCGTCATGCACGGTTTACGGCGATCCTGACTCACTGCCTGTTGATGAGAAAGCCGTTGTCAAGCCTCCCATATCCCCGTATGGCAACACGAAACAGATATCCGAAGAGATCATATCAGACACCATCAATACTAGTTCGCTTCAAAGTATCAGCCTGCGTTATTTTAATCCTGTGGGCGCACATAGCAGCGGCTTGATAGGCGAGTTACCACTGGGAGTGCCAAACAACCTTGTGCCTTTCATCACCCAAACAGCAATTGGAAAAAGAGATGTATTGAAGGTTTTTGGCAACGATTATCCCACTCCTGACGGCACATGCATCAGAGATTATATACATGTTGAAGACCTGGCAAAAGCCCATGTTGCTGCTGTGGAAAGAATGATCGGCCAAAAACAAAAAGAAAATTGCGAAATCTTTAACCTGGGCACAGGTGCAGGCAACAGCGTTCTTGAAGTGATCAAAACATTTGAAAAAACCTCCGGTGTGAAGTTGCGATATCAATTTGCCGACAGGCGGCCGGGTGATATACCGGAAGTATGGGCTGACACAAGCCTTGCAAATAACGTACTGGGATGGAAAGCCCGAAAAAACCTTGATGATATGATGAGATCAGCATGGATTTGGGAACAAAACCTGGCAAAAGGAAAAATTTTTTAATGTAATAATTCTGCAGATTATCTAAATAGATCATGACAAAAATACTTATTACAGGTGGAGCAGGATTTATCGGGTCTCATGTGGTAAGATTGTTTGTAAAGAAATATCCGAACCATAAAATATTCAATCTGGACAAACTCACTTATGCCGGCAATCTTGAAAACCTGAAAGACA
>PWZB01000042.1 GCA_003567625.1 Bacteroidales bacterium
ACCCGTTACCCGTTACCCGTTACCCGTTACCCGTTACCCGTTACCCGTTACCCGTTACCCGTTACCCGTTACCCGTTACCCGTTACCCCAAACTAGAATTAATCAGGTTATATAATAAAATATCAAAAAAAATCACAACTTAATTTTAATGATATTTTCAAGTTCATCCACATATTTCCGGAAATTTTTATCTGTATCGGTAAGATTTTTCACAGTTTTGCAGGCATGCAAAACTGTAGCATGGTCTTTATTGCCGCATTTGCTACCGATTGCTGCCAAGGATGTTTTTGTAAAATTTTTCGAAAAATACATTGCAAGTTGTCTTGCTTGAACAACTTCCCTTTTCCTGGTTTTTGAGTTTATTTTATCATACGGTATGTTAAAATAGTCGCAAACCACTTTTTGTATATATTCTATAGTAATTTCTTTAGGTGTACTTTTAACAAACTTATCAATAACCTTGCTTGCCAGTTCCGGGGTAATTTCTTTTTTATTCATTGATGATTGTGCGAGTATGGATATCAGAGCGCCTTCCATTTCACGTATATTGGATTTTATGCTTGTAGCTATTAGTTCCACAACTTCTTTAGGCATTTCAACACCATCATTGTATAATTTTTGCTCCAGGATAGCTATCCTTGTTTCCAGGTCTGGTACTTGCAGGTCTGCTGAAAGCCCCCATTTAAAGCGGGAAAGGAGTCTTGGTACGATGCCTTGCATTTCGACCGGGGGTTGGTCGGATGTAATTATAATCTGTTTACCATTTTGGTGCAGGTGATTAAAGATGTGAAAAAAGACATCCTGTGTTTTTTCTTTTTTGGCTAAACAATGTATATCGTCAACAATTAGCACATCAATCATTCTATAAAAATGAATAAAATCATTTTGGTTATAGTTTCTGACCGAATCGATAAACTGGTTGGTAAATTGTTCGCTTGAAACGTACAGTACGGTTTTATCAGGGAAATTATTCTTTACTTCAATACCTATTGCATGTGCAAGATGTGTTTTGCCAAGTCCGTTGGTGCTATAGATCAATAACGGGTTAAAGGATGTTTTTCCCGGGTTTTGACTAACTGCAAGCCCGGCACTACGCGCCAGCCGGTTGCAATCGCCTTGTAAAAAATTATCAAAGCTGTAACTTTCAATTAGTTGGGGGTCTATATTAAGCTTTTTTAATCCTGGTATAATAAAGGGGTTTGGTATTGTATCCCCTTTTTCTTTATTGATATCCAGGGGCATGGTTACTTGCGGATTTTTCAGTGCTTTACGACTTTGCGTCGGAGCGTTAACAGTAAAAGGTTTTGATGATGATGATGAACTGAAAGAGTTATCCATGATTATGCTATACTCCAAACGTCCGTTCGGACCAAGTTCTTTTTTTATTGTTTTTTTCAATAGATCAATATAATGTTCTTCAAGCCATTCATAGAAAAACTGGCTGGGAACCTGGATTTTAAGCACATTTTTGCTCAATGAAATTGGCTTAATAGGTGCAAACCATGTTTTAAAACTATTAGGACTAATGTTATCTTTTATAACATTTAAGCACTTTTTCCATATATTTTCATAAGTTTTATCCATTCGTTGAAATTTGATCGGTTATTAAACACATTCTACCATTCTAAATAATTTGCTATCAGCTATAGTTGATAATTAAGACATAAAAAAAAATTCTTAGCAAATCTTGTTAAAAATTAATTCATAAAAAAATTTTTTGCTACTTGATTTTTTGAAATTTTTGTTGTATTATTTTCGACCAATAATTGCTGATTATTTTTATTTAGATAAACATCCATACGACCTATTCTTACACCTGCGTATCCTGCCTGGCCAATATAAACGGTTTTGCCTTTCAATATTGTTTCGGAAAAATCGTAATTAGATGTAACAAAGGGAAATTCGGCATAATGCAATACTTTGAGAAATCCGTCCAGGCCGTTATCAAACTCATGGTTGCCCATTGTTGCAGCGTCATACCCCATTTTAGTCATCAACTTAAGTTCCGGTTCTCCACCATACAGATTGAAATAAGGCGTTCCCTGAAAGATATCGCCTGCATCCAACAACAAAAAATTGCCTGTTTGTTTTCGTGTATTGCTTATCAATGCTGCCTGCCGGCTAAATCCCCCCATTCCCGGATAGCTTGGATCGTTTGCTGCGAATGGTTCTATTCGGCTATGAGTATCATTGGTATGCAAAATTGTTAATTTTTCAACAGTATCATTTGCAAATAATTTTAGCAATGAACCACTCAAGGTAACAGCAAAACCACTTATCAAAGCTTTTTTTAAAAATTCCCGGCGATCAGTATTAATCATGATTTAAATTTTATCCTAACCTTTATTGGTAAAAAACCGACAAAGGCAAACATAAGCATAAAAAGAGAGTTACAATATAAAAAGCAGCCAAGCATTTCATTGAACATTATTGTCGATCAGATTTAATGTTCAATGGATGTAGAAAATCCTTTCATTTAGACTGGATGATATTTTTGCCCCTTTTTGATGCATATTCTCCATATAGCGGATTATAGCATCTCTGACTTTTATACCAACAGGTTCAAAACTAATAGGTTGAAGAAAAAAAAACATATTATCGCCTCCGTATGCAAGATAATCGGAGGTAAGTATTTTATAATTACGGGTGTCATCAAAAGGTTCTCCGTCTATTTCAATGATCGCAGGATAATCATCTTTTATTCCTAATCTGACAGCTGATACCGGCATTCCATACTCACTTTTTGCAAGATATTTAAACAGTTCGTATGTTTTTTCGGGGTTTATAGTAACAACAACCATTTCATTTTCAAATGGCATAAGTTCAAAAATCCTTCCAAGTGTTACTTTGCCCTGCGGTATTGAGGTTCGTAAACCCCCGTAATTTAGTAAACAAAAATCAATAGATTTATTCTCAGTTGGTTTATATAATTTTAAACCCTTTTCAAGTATTAAATCAGCCACAAAGTTATTAAGAGTTCCTTCCGGGGTTCCTTTTTTCATTGAATGTTTTGAATATACCAGCACTCTTTCCATTTGTTCCTGCAAAGGTTTACTGTATAAGGTTATTTTTTCCGAAACGGCTTTGTCCTTTTCAGGAACGTTGATGCTGTCAATAATAATGATTGTGGAGTCAACGACATGTTTCTCGGTTTTTGTAGAACAACCGGAAAATGTTGTAAATAAAAATAAAGCTAAAAAGTATTTTAAGTATTTAATCATAGAATATCTTATTTGTTTAGCTTACCATCGCAATAATAAAACTATTTAACTAAAAAAACAAGATTTTTTTTCATTCCGGTGATAATTTATAACCAGTTAATTTAAGACTGAAATTTTTTGGCTGAACCTGTTAGATTACAACAATTAAGCCCTGGGTTTTCAAAATGCTTTAAATCAGTATAGAAAGGATAAGAGGCTATTATTCAGAATACAATGTTGTTATCATTTGGTATATAGATGTTCAAGATTAACATTTTCAAGGGTTTTAAACAGTTCAACTATACGGTATGCATCTTTTTTTCTTACTTCAAATGATATATTGCAGTCGAGCTCAAAACGCCTGTTAATTTGCACCAAATCATTACCTTTCAAAATCCTCATCACCTTGTTCATGGAAGAATAATCAAAATGCACACGATAAGCTTTCATGATGGTTCTATTAATAATATTGGCATTATTTAAGGCGTCTGTTGCTGCATTCCTGTAGGCGTTTATTAATCCGCCCTTACCAAGCTTTATTCCGCCAAAATACCTGGCAACTACGATTATCAGATTAGTAATGTCGTATGATAGTATTAGTCCGTATATTGGCTTGCCGGCAGTTCCGGAAGGCTCACCGTCATCGTTTATGCGATAATGTTCTCTTTTCGTGCCGATAGCCCAGGCATAGCAATGATGGCGGGCACTATGATGCTTTTTCTTTATTTTATCAAGATGTCTTTTAGCCTGATCTTCATTTTCAACAGGTATGGCAAAGGCAATAAATTTGCTGCCCTTATCTTTATAAATGCCTTGTGCGTTGTTTTTTATTGTCTTGTAAATATCATTCATGCTGCAAATAAAAATCAAAATTCAGAGGAAAGCAAGGTTTACGATTTTTATTCTACACTGAAGTTTATTAATTTTACATTACAAAAAATGAAAGCTTCTTAAAGATGTTTCCCGGAAATTATTGGTCAGTGTTAGATTTAAACCTGTTAACGGTTATAAAAATAATAAAAACAGATGAATAACATTAAAGTTTTCCATAATTTTTATGGCAAGTTGCACATTAAGATCATTGCTGTTTTTTCAGCCTTGTTGCTTTTAATTATGGCGCCTCTTGCAGGGATTTACCTGGCGGAGTATTCCATTCGGGATTATCTTTATTTTCCGCCTTTAAACATCGATTTAAAACCAGGCCATGCACCCTTTTCGGGTTTGGTTTTTACTTTGATGATGCTTGCGATTCTGGCTGTTGTAGTTCCTTTTTTTGCAAGGGTATTGTCATATAAGAGAAATGATATAAATAATGCAGGATTTCGAAACAAATTTCCGGTTTGGGGATGGCCGGGAGTCATTGTTTTACTTTTGGGATGGCTCCTGGCATGGTCGCGGTTTCCCTGGTTTTCTGAATGGCAGACCCATACTTTTGCCCCTTTGTGGGCAGGATATGTCATCTTTATTAATGCTTTAACCTATATGCGTAGCGGACGTTCACTGATCAGCCATTCTCCGGTATACCTGTTGGTTTTGTTGATCTTTAGTGCGATTTTCTGGTGGTATTTCGAATATCTTAATCAGTATGTTGAAAACTGGTATTATGTAAATGTAGAACATCTGGCACCGCATGAGTTTTTTTGGTATGCCACGCTTCCCTTTGCTACTGTGCTTCCGGCTGTTATGAGCACTAAGGAATTTTTAGAGACTTTCCCGCGCTTCAGCGCCGGCCTGGATAACTTTATTCGTTTAAGAATACCATATCACAGGTTGCTGGCTGTCCTGCTGATGTTAATTGCTGCTGCCGGACTTGCCCTTACAGCAGTATGGACAGACTATCTGTTTTATATGATATGGCTCGCCCCGTTAATAATTATGATATCGGCCATGGTTATTGCAGGAAAGCCTACTTTATTAGCAGGTATGGCTCACGGTAAATGGAAACAACTTTTTTTGTGGGGAATGGCTGCACTGGTATGTGGCTTTTTCTGGGAAATGTGGAATTACTACAGCTATACAAAATGGGAATATGCAGTTCCTTTTGTAGAACGGTTCTATATCTTTAAAATGCCACTTGCCGGGTATGCAGGCTACCTTCCCTTTGGATTGCAGTGCGGAGTATTATGCTGCCTGATAAAAGATGCCTGTTACAAATTAAGCAAATAACAATAATCATATTTGTTTTTTCGTTTAACGTAGAGTTTTATATTAAAAGAAGTTAATAATAATTTATTATTAGAATATTTTGGGAGAAAGCAGAATTTTTATAAAGCCAATATTGTTTTTAACACTTTGTTTGATTACAAATCCTTTAATTTCTCAGAGTGGCAGGGTATATGAATTTCTTAACCTTCCTACATCTGCCCGGATCACTGCGATTGGTGGTTATGGGATACCCGATACTGAGCAAGATATTAACATGGCATTGTTTTACCCTTCTCTTATAAACAGTGAGATGCACCAGGATCTTACACTCAATTTTGTCAGTTATTTTGATGACATACATTATGGCACTGCTGCCTATTCGCGTACTTTCGAAAGGTTAGGCAGTTTTACAGGCAGGGTTCAATATATCAGTTATGGAAGTTTTGATGAGAGAGATGAGACAGGCCAGGATATGGGCACCTTCCGTGCAGCCGAATATGCCGTTGTTGTTGGATGGGGCAGGCAGCTTAGCGACTATTTTCACATAGGAAGCAATCTTAAGATAATTGGTTCTGACTTTTATAAATACAGTTCATTTGGTTTTGCAGTTGATGTTTCGGGAAGCTATATTAATCATGAGCGTTTGTTTGCTGCAAGCTTACTGTTCAGAAATATAGGCAGGCAGATAACTCATTATCATAGCGGAAATAACGAGCCGTTGCCTTTTGAGATTGTTGCCGGGGCGTCAAAAAAGCTGCTTAATGCTCCGATAAGATTATTTGGTGTGGCGCATAACCTGCAGAAATGGGACCTTACCTACGACAGGCAGGTAGAATCAGGGTATATGTCTGCAGAAACCAAAACTTCAAGAGAAGATAATATTGGTGATTTTGCCGATCGTTTTATGCATCATATAATATTGGGTATAGAGTTTCTTCCTACTGATAATCTGAGTTTCCATTTGGGGTATAATTACCGCCGCCGCCAGGAAATGAAGGTTGAAAGCAGATTATCAACAGTAGGCTTTTCATGGGGCTTAGGAGTGAAAATATCAAGGTTTCAGTTCAGCTACGGCCGTTCTGATTATCATCTTGCCGGTGCTCCCAATCATATTACTGTTTTATTTAATGTTGAGGATGTTTTTGGGGGCAGTGTAAAATCAATGCCAAATGCAGAATGAAATTTTCTGTAAGCCATGCTATATTTTCCTCACCATCATCAGCCCGTCACGAAAGGGCAACAGCAAGTTTTCTGTCCGGGGGTCATTGACAACGTGGTTATTGAATTCTATAATTCCCCTTGTTTCGCTATCGCTTTTAGCCGGTTCTTTTAGCACTTTCCCGCTCCATAAAACGTTATCGACAATGATCATGCCTCCTTTTGCCAGCTTTTCCATCACTATTTCGTAATAGTCTGTGTAATTTTCTTTATCGGCATCAATAAAAACAAGGTCAAAAATCTCATCCAGCCCGGGTATGATATCAAATGCTTCTCCGATATGCAATATGATCTTGTCTTTCAGCCCTGCTTTATCTATATATTTTCTTATGATCTCTTCCAGCTCCGGGTTGTTGTCTATTGTGTGCAGCAATCCATTACCGGTCAAACCCTGTGCAAGACATATAGCAGAATAACCGGTGTATGTCCCTAATTCAAGTACACGCCAGGGTTTTACCATATGGCTTATAAACTGAAGCAATTTACCCTGCAATTTACCTGACAGCATTCTTGAGCGCAATACCTTTATATTGGTTTCGCGTGCAAGCTGATGTAAAACTTTGCTTTCGGCAGTAGTCATGCTCTCAGCATATTTTTCAATATCTTTCGGTACCAAATCCATGTTTTTATTATTTTGGTTTGTAGGTCAACATGCTGAGCTTTTCCGGATGGAAGACCTCATTTGCAGTTTCTAAAAGTAGTATTGATGTAATGCTCTCAATTTTATTATAGATATCTTCAAGTGTATTAATTTTATCATTCAAGATCATGTTTTTACCCATTGACAACGTTGTATTAATATTGGAGTCGAAAAAAATTGCTGCCTGTCCTTTGAGTTGTTGTTTGGCTCTTTTAAGTTGTAAACTGCCGAGTTTATATTTCATCAGTTTATTGAGTTCCCTGTGTATAAGTTCGATGGTTTTTTCAAGATACCCGTTATCCGTACCAAGGTATATTGAAAAAACGCCGGTGTCTGAATATGGCTGGTAACTACTTTCGATATTGTAGCAATAGCCATATTTTTCTCGTACAGCTATGTTTAGCCGTGAATAAAGACCCGGGCCTCCAAGGAGATTGTTCAGTAAAATCAGTGTTGTTTTACGATTATTCGGGTTTGAATATCCGATGTTTCCGATAACGCAATGAGCCTGGTGGTTATGCCTGTTCAATTCTTTTATGCCGGGTTTGTAGGTCTTGAAGGGCATTCGGTGATTTTCACGTGTACGTTCCTGGATCAGACCGAAATATTTTTCTGCTAAATATACCAGTTTAACGAATTCGATATTGCCTACCGAACATATCACCATTTCATGTGTTGAATAGTTTTTTTCCAGAAAGTCAAAAATCTTGTTACGGTTGAATTTTTCGATATTTTGTGGTGTTCCAAGGATGTTTTTCTCAAGCGGATGTCCTTTGAATAATATTTCGTCAAAGTCGTCAATTATTTGTTCTGCCGGTGTGTCTTTATAAGAGTTAATTTCGTCAATTACAATATCTTTTTCTTTATAAATAGCCTTTTCAGGAAAAGTCGAATTAAAAACGATATCGGATAACAAGTCGAGGCATCTTTCATAATATTCTTTCAGGAAAGAAGCATGAATACATGTATCTTCTTTGGAAGTATAAGCATTAATGTCTCCTCCCACATTTTCCATATGGCTGAGTATCTGATACATTTTGCGTCTCCTGGTACCTTTAAATATAAGATGTTCGATAAAATGAGCCAGGCCCTGTTCATTATTTTTCTCATCACGCGAACCGACATTGATCATAATACCGCAATGAGCTACAGGCGACCGGCTGTTGCGGTGCACTATACGTATCCCGTTTTGTAAAGTATGGCGGTTATAATTCATCGGATAACACTTTTTGAACACAGCATTTATTTAATTAAAAGACTTTTGTTTGTTGGCCGGGAATATAGTTTTGTAATCAACCCTGACTTGTCCTTTTTTTATAGAATT
Source organism: Bacteroidales bacterium (assembly GCA_003567625.1). Lineage (GTDB taxonomy): Bacteria > Bacteroidota > Bacteroidia > Bacteroidales > UBA7960 > PUKZ01. Next base: position 8,528 of record PWZB01000042.1, read on the forward strand.
CAGCTTGCCTCTTATTATGCGTCGTTTAAAAGGTGTTATGTGATCAATGAAGACAATTCCTTCTGTATGATCATATTCATGCTGAATAATACGTGCAGCAATACCATCATGAGTTTCTTCGCGAGAGATTAAGTTTTCGTCATAGTATTTTATGGTTATTACAGGTTTTCTCCAGATGTTTTCCCGGATTTCCGGGAAACTGAGGCATCCTTCGTTAAACAGCCACTCTTTCCCTTGTTTTTCTACGATTACAGGGTTAATAAAAACTTTTTTGAATCCTTCCAGTTTTTTTTCATCTTTTCTGAAGGGTGTTGCGTCAACCACGAATATTTTGAGGCTCAATCCTACTTGAGGCGCTGCAAGTCCTGCTCCCTGGGCATTGTACATGGTTTCAAACATATTTTCTATCAATTCTTTTAAGCCGGGATAGTCTTTATCAACATCAGTCGCTTTTTGCCTGAGAATCGGGTTACCATATGTTAAAATTGGCAGTATCATGATTACTTTTTTTCCAATGATTTTAATTCCATATACGATTGAAGTATAAGCGTAGCGCTGATTTTATCAACAAGTTTTTTATTTTGCCTGGCTTTTTTCTTTAAACCTGCATCTTGCATTGTTTTCAAAGCCATTTGTGATGTATAACGCTCATCTATACGCTTAACAATTAATTCAGGAAATTGTTTTCTCAAGTTTTTTACAAAAGGGTTAATATATTTTGATGCGTCTGAAGCCCTGCCTTGCATATCCAGCGGTTCACCAACTATAATACATTCAACATCTTCTTTTTTAATGTAGTCCTTCAGATATGATATAATGTCTTTAACATGAACAGTATCAAGACCGCTGGCTATGATCTTATCTCGGTCGGTCACTGCCAATCCTGCATGCTTTTGACCATAATCTATTGCAAGTATGCGACCCATGAATATTAATCCTTGACTATATAAATAGTTAAACGGAATTTTTTTGCAAAATTAAAAAAAGCATTTGAATTGGTGTTGTGTTAGTCAAAATGATCCTGTTTTTGTTGCACATACTAATTGAGTTCACACGTGATGTAAAATTCTTATATTAACGGGCGACGTATAGCAGGTGAGAAACGAGACCAATGACCAATAACCAATAACCAATAACAAACCTCTAAACCACATAGAGTGAATTATCCATTTTATTAACATTGAGTGAAATTATTGTTCATAATTTTATGTTGACTGATTAAAG
>PWZB01000086.1 GCA_003567625.1 Bacteroidales bacterium
GCGCGAGCTTAATGTTTATTGCGAGATAAAGCCTTTCAATTATGTTCCTGAAAATTGGGATAATATAAAGGGTGTGATATTAAGCGGGAGTCCTTCCCGGGTTGTTGATTCCAGTGCTCCGCAGTTTGACATTGAGAGTTTCAGGGGTAAGGTACCCGTTATGGGATTGTGTTATGGTGCCCAATATATTGCCCGGTCATTGGGAGGCAAAGTGGAAGCTTCACCAACACGGGAATACGGGCGGGCTAACCTCTCATGGCTTGATAATAATTCTGCCTTATTGAAAGGGATAACTCATAATGCACAGGTGTGGATGTCGCATGGCGATTTTATCAGCGAATTACCTTCCGGCGCTAAACGGATTGCAAGCACTTACGATATCGAAAATGCCGCTTTTGCCATTGAAAAAGATAAAATATTCGGTTTGCAGTTCCATCCCGAGGTTTATCATACTCCCCAGGGCGGCCTGCTGATGAAAAACTTTCTTACGGATATTTGCGGTTGCAAGCAGGACTGGACTCCGGAGCATTTCGCCGCGGTTACAATAGATAACCTGCGAAAAAAGATCGGGAACGAAAAAGTTGTCCTTGGCTTGTCAGGCGGCGTTGATTCCACTGTAGCCGGCACGTTATTACATAAAGCGATTGGCAGGCAATTGTATTGCATTTTTGTTGATACCGGGTTGTTAAGGAAGAACGAATATGAAGATGTGCTGGCATCTTACAAGGATATGGGATTGAATGTAAGGGGGGTAAGTGCTGCCGGCAGGTTTTATGAAGCTCTCAAGGGAAAGACGGATCCTGAAGATAAGCGCAAGGCAATAGGTCATACCTTCATAGAAATATTTGATGAGGCGGCGCATCAGATCAGGGATGTCAAATGGCTGGCACAAGGCACTATTTATCCTGATGTTATAGAGTCGGTTTCGGTCAATGGCCCGTCGGTTACGATCAAGTCGCATCATAATGTCGGCGGGTTGCCTGAGAAGATGAGCCTGAAGATCGTTGAACCGCTCAACAGCCTTTTCAAGGACGAGGTGCGGCGGCTCGGCAAAGCGCTTAAAATACCATCAGCGATACTCAAACGTCATCCTTTTCCCGGCCCGGGGCTTGCAATAAGGGTTTTGGGCGAGGTAACGGCTGAAAGGATAGCCGTTTTGCAGGAAGTTGACAATATCTACATTGAATCTCTCATAGAATGGGGATTTTATGATAAGGTATGGCAGGCTGCAGCTATATTATTGCCTGTCAGCTCCGTGGGTGTTATGGGCGATGAGCGTACATACGAGAATGTGGTCTGCCTGAGGGCGGTCAATTCAACAGACGGGATGACTGCCGACTGGTCACAGCTGCCTTATGAGTTTTTGTCAAAAGTTTCAAATCAGATCATAAACAAAGTGAAAGGCGTAAATCGTGTAGTGTATGATATTAGCTCGAAACCACCCGCAACAATAGAGTGGGAGTAATGTTATAATTGTTTGCAATATGTGATGTTTTTTTACGTATTGTTGTTACAGCGTTCTAATTAGTGTTTGTCCATAAAGTCGAACATTTATCTATAATTGCAATAATGAACCGAACGTGCCGACCAACGGGAGACCACGACCGAAGGGAGTAACATTGTGAGCTCGTGAACACCTAATAAATTATATAATATGTGAACAAATACCAAATCTCAAATTCAACCTGTTAAATAGCTGATGATTGCATATTATGTGCGTAATTAATAGTGTATGTTTAACAGGGTAAATTTCAAAACCCAATTTCCAAAATTCCAAACCAGCCCCGTCTTGTTTTGGTCATTGATATTTCGAAAATTGGAATTTGTTTGTTCTTGGTGTTTCTTTAAATTATAGTTAGACTTTATAGACAGACACTAATTAATATTACTGATTTGTCGCAGGAAACAATAACGCACAATAATTAATAAATAAAAATTAAGAATGCAAATTATTAAACCTTTTTTTCTTTTAATTTTCCTGTCCGGGTTTTCACTATCAGGTAATGTTTATGCTGACGATCCTCCTGTAATCATTAACCGGTCTTCTGAAGTGCATGAAATACATGGTAAGAAGTATTATTTTCATGCTGTTTTACAAGGGCAAACCCTTTATTCGATAGCACGTGCGTATGGGGTATCTGTTGAAGACATTAAAGCAGAAAATCCTGAGCTTGAGTATGGATTGAGATATGATCAGTTAATTAAAATTCCTTATGTTGAAAAGCCCCGTGAAACAGAAAAGGATGAATATGTTGAACACAGAGTAAGGCGGCGTGAAACGTTATTCGGAATTTCGCGCCAGTATGATGTTTCAATGGAAAATATTCTGCAACATAATCCTGAAGCAAGGAAAGGTTTAAAGGTAAACCAGGTTTTGCGGATACCTGTTGAACCGGACGTAAAGGAGCCTGATCACAAAACTTATAAAGTATCTGAAGGCGATACTTTCTATAGTTTGTCACGTGAGTTCAATGTTTCAATAGAGGATATAATTAATCTTAACCCGGAGCTCGACGATGTACTTAAAGCAGGTCAAACAATTAAACTGCCTTATCATGTGCAACTGGAACCAATTGAAGAAATAGACGAAAAAGAAGATCCCGGGCTTATTCCTGCTGATTATTTTGAAGGGCATGAAATCGAATTATGGGATAAGTCTTATTGCCTGGAACCAACCTTAAAAGAACAATATAATGTAGCGTTGTTAATTCCCTTATTTTTGGAGGATGCTGAAGAATGTTATAAAACAGGTGAGCCATTACCGGAGCATCATAAGTCGTTAACTTTTATTGAGTTTTATGAGGGAATTTTGATTGCACTGGACTCTGTGAAACAGATGGGTGCAAACATTGCGCTTCATGTTTACGATGTTTGCCAGGATACAACAAAAGCCTACAGGGTTTTAAATAAACCTGAATTTGAAACCATGGACCTTATAATCGGTTCTTTTTTCTCTGAAACTCTCAGGATAGTTGCCGAATTTGCCGCTGAACATGAAATACCTGTTGTTTCGCCTTTTTTGCAGGACAGAAAACAACTGGGTTTTTATTCAAATATTTTTCAGTTTACACCCTCATTATACAGTCAGTTAAATAATTTGGCTGAGTATGTTTCTTACAAATATCCTACGCAAAATATCATTTTGGTTCATAATGATCAACCACATGTTGTTCAAATAATTGATGATTTTAACAAGTATCTTAATACACAGATTGGAGAAAAGTTGTTTTATAAAGACAGCTTAAATTTAGCCAGGGTAGATGGGTATTATTTTGAAGATGCGTTGATAGGAGAGAGGGCTACTAACGTATATGTATTCGACGACAGCTTGCTTCATTATTTTCATCCACCTGCCGGCAGAGAATCAGAACATCGCAGGGATGAGGCTATTTACCATTATTTTCATCGTAAAAACATAAAAGAGGTTATTTTAAGCAAAGACAGCATAGAAGGTTTGAGGGAAAAACTGTCGGAAAACAAGATAAATGTTTTGGTTTCATTGTTTGGTGGCGAGCCTGGTGTTTCTAATTATATACGTGAACTTAGCTTGTTGGCTGACACTTTTGATATAAAGGTTTTTGGCGTACCACAATGGAAAAACTACAAAAGCCTTGAGATAGATAATCTACAGGATGCTAATGTACATATATTTACTCCTGATCATATAGATTATTCGGAAAGGAGCATTCAGGATTTTGTTCACAGGTACAGGGAAAGATTCAAAAACGAACCTGGTACTTTTGCTTTTAAAGGTGTTGAGACAGGCTTTTATTTCATGAATGGGTTGATGGCCTATGGAAAAGAGTTTTATAAGTGTATTTATCAACTCAACCAACAGGGCGGTCATAATTCAATAAGATTTGTAAAAACAGCCGGTAAGAACAATGGATGGGAAAACCAACGAACTACCATTATTAAGTATGATAATTACAGGATAATAGATGTACGGAAACCGGTATTAATTGACAGATAACTTTTTCTTACCTGAGATCAATGATATCCATATCGGGGTAACTATCTTCGTTAAAAACAAACTTTTCACCAGGGATAGCAGTATTTTTATTCACTTCATCAAACCGGATTTTATAAGTTCCTCCGTGGCGGTCATATGCTTTAATATATGATAGCATATTATCTTCTTCAAATATGGCGATCCTGTACTTAAAAAATGATCGTGGCTGATTGGGAATGGCATCAACAAGATTAACAACTTTATCAAGAATATTTTCCTGGCGTATTAATTTTGCCCGGTAATGATTTTGAAAATCCTCAAGCAGTTGAACAGGGTTCATAGACTGATCAATATCATCGGCATAACTTACATGTATCTCTCCTACATCTTTCAGGCATGCCCAGACAATTTCGCCATCAGAAATATATTCGTAATCATTAAAAGCTATATTGTATTTGTTTCCCTGCAAATAGATTTTCCCCGGCGATGTTTTATAAATGTCTTGAGAAGTGTTTTCCTGTATGTATGTAAAATCAATTTCCAACGAAGTATATGATTTAATTTTATCGCCGGCTTTTTTAATCAGTTTTTCACCTTGTTCTTCGAAGTAGCCGGTTCTTTCATGTGGTTGAGCATAAAGAGATGTTATTGAAGTTATCAATGCCAGGATGAAAATTATATATTTTGATGATTTCATATTATTAATGTTTTGATGTGGTTTTGCTTTTAACAATATAGCTTTAGTTAATCTTTGCTCAAAATCTGTTCCAAACTGATTTCATCTTTTATTTTAACTTCTCTTGCTTTACTACCTTCGAACGGGCCGACTATTCCTGCTGCTTCGAGCTGGTCAATGATTCTTCCGGCCCTGTTGTACCCCAGTTTTAATTTTCGTTGCAGCAGTGATGTTGAGCCTTGCTGTGTTGCAACAATTAATCTTGCAGCTTCTTCAAACAGTTCATCTCTTTCGGACGGGTCAAAATATTCACTGTTTTCACTTTCTTCGTCCGTATATTCGGGCAGATAAAAAGCATCGGGGTATGCTCTTTGAGCACCTACAAATTCTGTAATTTTTTCTATTTCGCGGGCATCAACAAAAGCACATTGCAGTCTGAGCAGGTCGCTGCCGGTTGACAGGAGCATATCACCTCTGCCGATCAGCTGGTCTGCGCCTCCTGTATCAAGTATCGTTCTTGAGTCAATTTTTGATGTAACGCGAAATGCTATACGTGCCGGGAAATTGGCTTTTATTGTACCGGTTATAATATTTACAGAAGGTCTTTGCGTTGCAATTATAAGGTGTATTCCAACAGCGCGTGCCAGTTGTGCCAGACGTGCAATGGGCAACTCTATCTCTTTACCGGATGTCATTATAAGATCGGAAAATTCATCTATTATAAGTACTATGTAAGGAAGGTATCTGTGTCCTTCAGTTGGTTTCAGCTTCCTTGACATGAATTTTTTGTTGTATTCTACAATACTTCTAACCTGTGCATCTTTTAAAAGATCGTAACGATTGCGCATTTCAATACACAAAGAATTAAGAGTGCGGACGATTTCGCGTGAATCGTTGACTATAGCTTCTTCAATATCGGGTAATTTGGCAAGGAAGTGTCGTTCAATTTTTGAGAAGAGAGTTAACTCAACTTTCTTTGGGTCAAACAGGACAAACTTAACTTCTGCCGGATGTTTTTTGAAAAGTATTGATGCCAGTATGGTGTTCAGTCCTACGGATTTTCCCTGTCCTGTGGCACCGGCGATCAAAAGATGCGGCATTTTGGTAAGGTCGGCTATGAAAGTCTCATTGGCAATGGTCTTGCCAAGCCCTATGGGTAGTTCAAAATTGGATTTTTGGAACCGTTCGCTTTTAAGTATTGATTTTATTGATACTATTTCGGGATTGCTGTTTGGTACTTCTATACCGATAGTTCCTCTTCCCGGGATAGGTGCTATAATCCTGATGCCGAGGGCAGAAAGACTTAAAGCGATATCGTCTTCAAGGTTTTTGATCTTGGAAATCCTTATACCTGCTGCAGGCACAATCTCATAAAGTGTTACGGTAGGACCTATAGTGGCTTTGATCCGGTCAATCTGAATAGCGTAGTTGTTTAGTGTTTCAATGATACGGTTTTTATTGGCTTCAAGTTCTTCTTTATTAACCTGTATGGTATCACTGCCATAATCATCCAAAAGGTCTATAGTCGGTGTTTTGTATTCGGGAAGATCAAGTTTGGGGTCGTAATTTTTCAAATGTGAAGGTTCGGTTACATCGTCGCCGCTACCCCCATAAGGATCATCAATAGATTGATAGTTGCTGTCGCTCACTTTTCCATCGGCAATTTCAATTTCCAAATCCGGAGTTTCACTCAATTCCTCACCTGAAGATGTCTCTTGCTTTTGATTATCCAAATCCAGTTCAACATCTTCTGATTCAGGTTTTTTATTTTTTTCATCTTCACGTTCCCGGATATTTTTTATTAATTCGGATTCTGAAGCAATTTCAGATTGCTCATCCGTACGGACAGGATCGGGATCCTCTGTGGTTTTCTCTTTATCCAAATCATCAGATCTTTCCCTCAAAAAAAGCCGCATCGGAATTTTTAGCAGATTAAGGGTCCGATTGAAATTGACATCAAAGACCGAAATCATGAATGTTGTGACCGCAAAAAACAACAGAAATCCTGTACCAGTATTACCAAAAATACCGGTAAGCCAGGTGTTGGCTTGAAAACCGAAGGTTCCTCCCAGCATCAACATGTCGTTGCTTCTGAAAAGGAAACCGAAAGTCAACGAAAGCCATATCAGTGAAAAGAGAGAATAATGTATTGTTTTCCATATGGGTAGCAGGGATTTTTTGAAAAGCAGCTTCACACCTATTATAAAGCCGACAAAGGCAAAAAGATATGAGGGAACGCCAAACCACTTTTTTATGAAAAGATAGGCTGTGATTGCACCCAGCCTGCCCATAATATTGTTTGCCTTTATTGTGTCGTCTATGATCAACTCCCAGTTAAAAGCCCTGTTGTTAAATATATCATCTTCGGCTTTCCATGAGAAAAGATAAGATGAAAATGCCAATACCAAATAAAAAGAAAGTAATATAAAGAAAAGGCCGGTAATTTTTCTTAATCTTGCGCTTTTGAAAAAACCGGGTATATTTTTTAACGAAAACTCATTATTTGCAAGGTCGTTTTTGTTAACTCCCTTTTTTTTAAAAGCATTTTTTTTGTATTTGTTGGTTTTAGTTTGCATTCCTTGCTGTTTGAGTTTATTTATTGGCAAAATTAAAAAAACTATTGAAAAGGTTGAATGATGTTTGCCTGTTTTATTAGTACGGAGTTTTTTATTAGAAACACTTTTTATCGTGTTAATATTATAATAAGGTCAGGATAATTAATACTGCATAGTTGTCAAGTGAAATAAATCATATAAAGCAATAAAAGGATACCATCCTTTATTTTCAGAAAATAATCAATTACCTTAAAGGATTTAGAACTGCGGTATTTTTGAATGTTATGTTATTACTTTTAAAAATCTTTGCGCTTCTTTCCGATACCTTTGCGCACCTCTTTTTAAATTCTTAACCGGACACCAGTGGGGCAAACTATGGTCAAAATTTGATTACAGACTTTTATTGCGGTAATATTTTATAGTTGTAATCCTGTTTTTTAATGAAGGGTCATTGTAATTTTTCACGTAACTCTTTGAAGGTTATTTCTTTGGCATCACTTGGTATTCTGAAGTTGCGATTGCTAATGAATATTCCCCACCGACTTCTTATGGAAGTTGCTTCATAACGCATGTTAAGATTTCCTGAACGTATTTCGTAAACAAGCATCAAGCCTGGTATTTCTTTGTATGGAAGGTTGAAATTAAAAGGTTTGCCTGAAATTTCTTCAGTGTAGTATATCTCTATTACATGTTCTTCACCGAAGTCGTCATAAACAATGGCTTCAGCTTTTTTACAATTATACCCCAGTATCTCTTTTGTTTCATTTGTAAAATTGATCTTGGGTTCGGATATTTCTCTGAGTTCTTGTTTTATATCTTCTGGCGATTTATGAATTACATATTTTTCTCTTAATATTTCAAGGATAGTCGACACTGTCAGGTTTTTGCTGTCAGCAATTTTTATTTGTGTTAATTCACCAGCTTCCATTTCAGTTCGTACCATCTTATTTTTTGCAACAATATTAACTTCTTGCGGTAGCTGTTCCAGAGTCGCCAGGTCAATTCTGCTGCCGGGGTAAGACATTTCGTAGGTTATACGACCTGTAAATAGTTCTTGGCAATTAATAGTAAGAGATGATAAAACAAACATCATCAACATTGCTGCTATTTGCCTTTTTGCTTGAGATTGCATGATTATTATATTTTTAAATAAATAATGTTTTATAACTTTTTCGGAACTTAACAAAGTAAAACTTTTTTAGTTTAGTCAAAAATAAATAATATTGATGGATTATTTGCAAATTTATGTAAAATTACAATTTGTTAAATGAATTATTTATGAATAAGTGAATTAGTTTTTTATTGAGGTTTCTGGTAACAAAGGAGCTCGTTGAAATCAATCTTTTTAATATTCTTATAAAACATTTAACATTATTTAACTTTTTTATTTTGTTTTTCTATTTTTTTATTTTTGTATATTATTAATTGTCAGCAAGTTATACTGACTATATTATTTAATGAATTTCTTATTATTATGAAGCAAAAAAATCAAAAGGTGCATAAAATTTGCAACCATGTACCAAAAAAAGCGTTTTTCTAACTGTTTGTCTATGTTGCTTACTGCTAACGCCAGTATTTGGTCAAATTAAAATGAATGAAAGTGGCAATGTAAGTATTGGCAACACAGAGACCATGGATCACAGTGGTTTATATATTAGAAATATACCAATTATTGGTTTAAATTTAAGGGGTGTTTATAGTTATTTTCATAACATGCCAAGTGAAGTAGGTAATATAACAGGTTTTAAGGCGCGTGTAACAAGTGGTAATCCTGTGGATTATGGTAGAGCCTTTGGTATACGTGGTGTAGTTAGCAATTATCGCAATGGTTTTAATTATGGTGTATTTGGTCTTCTAGGAGGTGAACACAATGGTGCTGCAATATTAGGAACTTGTGACTGGGCATATCCTAATGTACCGGGTCAATATGCAGGCTATTTTAGAGGAAACGTACACGTTACAGGTCAAATTTCAGGATGGGCGAATTCGATTGCAGGTGATGAACGGCTTTTTGAAGATAATATCAGCTCATTACAAAAAAGCAAAATAGAAAAGCTTATGCTGTTAAATCCTGTGGTTTATCAATTCAAGCCCGAAAAACCGCAATTTTATAAATGCGATACAACCACCACAAAATATAAAGTGGACCCTTCTCAGCTGAATAGAGACCACATTGGGTTTATAGCACAGGAATTTGAAAAGGTATATCCTGATTTGGTTTATAAGAATGGCCACGGTGTAATGAGTATTAATTGAGGGTGTATCAAAAGTTTTAAAATTAAGACCACACTAAAAAGTCCCAAAATATTGTTTCCCGCAGATTTCGCTGATATACGCAGATCATTTAAAAAATAGCCAGCTAAAACCAGCTTACAATTTACAGATCAACACTAACGATCAGATTATTACTAATTATTCTCTTCATCAAAAACCCTCAGATACCACAACACTTATACCTCACCTTGAATTATTCA
>PWZB01000191.1 GCA_003567625.1 Bacteroidales bacterium
CTCACATGATTTACATCTTCCTTTTTCCAGATCATTACTCAACACCGAGAAATGAGTGCGGTGGATCAGCCGTTTTTCACATTGAGGGCAATAGGTTGAGTAAAAATCATGTCCCGGAACATTGCCTATATATACATATTTTAATCCTGCCTTAACGGCGATTCCGGCAGCTTTCTCCAAAGTTATGACGGGTGTTGAAGGCAGGTTAGTCAGTTTGTACGTAGGTGTAAACCTGTTGAAATGCATGGGTACATTATTTCCTAATTTTTCATTTATCCATTCACACATACTTTTCAGATCACCAGGTTTATCGTTTAAAGTTGGTATTACAAGGTTCACAATTTCCATGTGCACATTTTTTTCTTTAATGGCCTTGAGGGTGTTCAAAACCGGCGCCAGCCTGGCAGAAGAAACCTCTTTGTAGAATTCATCATTGAATGCTTTAAGGTCAACGGTAACACCGTCAATATACCTGAGGATATCTTTAAGGGGATCCGGGCTTAAATAGCCGTTTGTATGAAAAAGGGTGAGCAGTCCTTCTTCTTTGGCATGTTTTACAATGTCATACATATATTCGAAAAATACAGCCGGTTCATTTATGCTGTGGGAAATGGATTTGCAACCTTGTCTTTTAGCCGTTTTCACAACATCGTATGGGGTGTAATTGCGGGGAGTTATTTCTTCCGGGCCTCTCTGTGATATATGCCAGTTATGGCAGTGTTTGCACCTGAAATTGCAGGATGCGGTATAAACGCATAAGTTTCGGTGGCCTGGCAGCATATGGTACATCGGTTCCATTTCAATGGGGTCAACCTGTAAGCCCGCCGGTTTGCCATATACCAGGCTGTAAAGTTTACCTTTTTTATTTTCCCTCACACGGCAAAAGCCACTTCTGCCTTCCCGTATGATACATCCACGGTAACAAAGCTCGCAGCGAACGCGATTTCTGTCCAGCCCGACGTAATACATTGCTTCCTTTAGCTGAGAAACACCCGGCTTATGGGTGCCTGGAAAAGCAGATGAAGAAGAAGCCGTAAGACCCGGCAAAAAAGCCCGGTTATTCTTAAACAAAAGACACCCAAAAGACATTGCAGCGGCAGTTCCTATCAAAGCTTTCTTTATAAAATCCCGGCGGCTTGTGTTGATCATTATGAATCTTTTTTACTTTTCAGAGCCAACTAAAATATAAAAATACTCTTTCATAAATTTTCCCAGATCCCGTGAATTTGATATCCGCAAGAATTACAACGTCCATTTTCCAAATTATTACTCAACACCGAGAAGTGAACACGGTGGATCAGCCGTTTTTCACAACGGGGGCAATATGTTGAGTTATGTTTATGACCCGGAACATTACCAATATAAACGTACTTTAAACCCGATTCGTGAGCAATATTGATTGCTGTTTCCAAAGTCCTTACCGGTGTTGAAGGCAGATTGCTCAATTTGTATGTGGGAGAAAACCTGCTGAAGTGCAGTGGTATATTTTCACCTAAATTTTTCTTTATCCATACGCACATGTTTTTTATGTCACCCGGATCGTCATTAAGTGTAGGAACAACAAGATTAACAATTTCAAAAAATGCTTTTTCTTTCTTTAGCACCTTCAGTGTTTGCAATACAGGATCCAGCCGGGCATATGAGACTTCTTTATAGAAGTTTTCACCGAAAGCCTTAAGGTCTATTTTTACAGCATCCAGGAATGCAAGTAATTTGCGTAAAGGTTGGGGGTTTATGTAGCCATTGGATACAATGCTGACTTTTAATCCTTTTTTACTGGCCAATCGGCTTATGTCATGCATATATTCATAAAAAACAGTGGGCTCGGTATATGTAAAAGAAATAGATCTTACTCCCTGTCTGAATGCTTCATCAACCATCTGTTCCGGGGATAAATTAAATTCCCTAACCTCTCCGGGTCCTCTCTGCGAAATATGCCAGTTATGACAGTATTTGCATCTTAGATTACAACCTACGGTTGCCACACATAGCCTTTCATGCCCGGGTATAAAGTGATAAATAGGTGCCTTCTCAATTGGTCCGACATCAAATGTGCAGGGTTTACCATAAACCATACTATACAGCTTTCCGGCAATATTCTTTCTTACCCGGCAAAACCCGCTTTTTCCAACACCGATATTACATCTGTGTGGACAAAGCTGACACCTGGCTATATTGTTTTCGAGTTTTTCATAAAACAGGGCTTCCGTTCCGTGCCTAATTCCTGCTTTATGCTTGCTGAGAGAGGCAAGGGGAGGGGAAACAGCTAAATCTGACATAAAAATTCTCTTATACATGAATAACAAGCACCCTGCAGAAGTTATGGCAGCACTTCCTGTCAATACTTTCTTTATAAATTCCCGACGACTTGTATTATCCATAAAAAAAGAATTTATTTATCGCTCATAACAAAAATAAGAAAAATAGTTACATAAATCTAAAATCTAAAATATTATGTATTGCCTGAATTGACCGGTGTTTTTCATTTTAAAAATAAGGAAAGCAATGATGCAGTATGATAATATTATTAAAAGCGTTCTAACTTGGAGAAGAAAAAATCAGCTTCTTTTTCAGCATTATCATCACTATCTGATCCATGTACGGCATTAGCTTCAATGTTATTGCCAAAAAGCTTTCTTAAAGTACCTTCATTCGCTTCAGCAGGATTGGTTGAACCAATCAATTCGCGAAAGGAACTTACTGCATTTTCTTTTTCAAGAATTGCCACAACTACCGGCCCTGATGACATAAATTTACATAACCTGTCATAAAAAGCTTTTTCTTTATGAATTATATAAAATGCACGTGCCTGCTGCAATGTCAACTGTATATATTTCATTGCTACTATCCTGAAACTAGCTTCATTTATAAGGGCGATAATAGGTCCGGCAAAACCGTTTTTTACGGCAAATGGTTTGATAATTGTAAGTGTATACTGGCCTTTTTTAACATCTTTTCCGGGTTTTCCAATAGACATTATCTCTGAAAACTTTTCGCTTCTGATCTTTTTTGATTTATCCATAAACGTTTTGTTTTACTTAAGAAAGCATTATTGGAAATTTTTTTTAAATTTAAGTGATTTTAATTAATTTCAAAACCAAACTGTATATATTTTTTTACTTTTGTGGATAATTTCTAAAATAAATATACTTTGGAAATAGATAAAATCAATAAATTATTACAGCTACTTTCAGATAAAAATCAAAACATAGCAATCATAATTCATGAAAATCCTGATGGTGATGCTATCGGATCTTCACTTGCTTTGCATGAATTTTTGCGGCTTTCCGGTTATAAGCATGTTTCTGTTGTTTCTCCTGATGATTATGCTTATTTTCTTAAATGGATGCCCGACAATGAAAAAATTATTATTGCAGAGGCTGATTTTAAAAAAGCTGAAAAAACCATAAATAAATCCGATATAATCTTTTGTCTTGATTTCAATGATATTGCACGAACCAATAAACTTGAAAACCTTTTTAGCAGATCAACTGCAAAAACCATTCTTATCGATCATCACCCTCAACCTACAGACGGCTTCGATATAGCTTTTTCATATATTGGTGTTTCATCAACTTCAGAGATTATTTATAAATTAATAGCATTAATAGATCAGGATAAGATGAATAAAAATATTGCTACATGCCTTTATACCGGTATTATGACCGATACCGGTTCATTCGGGTACGGGTGCAACAATCCTGAAACGTTTGCTATTTGTGCTGAGCTTGTTAAGCTAGGGATAAATCCTGAATCAATACATCGCCTCGTTTATGATACATATTCTGTTGAGCGTATGAGACTGTTGGGCTATTGCCTAAGCGAAAGATTAACTGTAATGCCGGGGCTTTATACAGCCTATATTTGCCTTACACAAAAAGACCTTGAGCATTTCAACCACCAGGATGGTGATACCGAAGGAGTGGTAAATTATGCTTTAAGCATACGCAATATTGACCTTGCTGCGTTATTTCTTGAGAAGGAAGACCATGTGAAAATATCATTTCGTTCCATAGGAGACTTAAATGTAAATGGCTTTGCCCGAAAATATTTTAATGGGGGCGGACATGCCAATGCGGCAGGAGGTAAATATTACAGTACTATTAAAAATACGATAAAATATTTTGAATCCGTATTGGTTGAATTTAGAAAAGATAAATTCAAAACAGTTCAAAACCCGAGGCCATGATTAAAACTAAAACAAAATATTTGATAATTGTTTGTTTTGCTTTTTTATCATTTGCATGTAATGACAACGATAACCGACAAGAATACAGGCATACGGACAGGCAGGAGGTTCGCGAGGTACTTGAAAAAACAAATGTCAGACTACTTGCTGCTGAGGATCAAGAGATAGAAGATTTTATAAAGCGTCATGGATTGGAAGTTAAAGAAACCGGTTCAGGATTGCGATATAGTATAGTTGAAGAAGGAGATGGTGAAAAAACTCAACATGGTATGACAGCAGTTCTTAATTATAGAATAAGGTTGCTGACAGGCGATGTTGTTTACAGTTCTGATGAGGATGATCCCAAAGAGTTCAGGATTGGAAGGGGAGGCGTTGAAAGCGGGCTGGAAGAAGGCATAATGCTGCTTAATAAAGGTGATAAAGCCATTTTTATTATGCCTGCTCACCTGGCTCATGGTTTTCCCGGAGATGGCGTGAAAATACCCAAAAGAGCTGCAATTGTTTATGATGTAGAATTAATTGATTTAAAATAACCATAATAATGTTTAGAATGAAAAAAATATTCGGAATTACCCCATTTGTGCTTATTGCATTACTTACTTTATCATGTGAACAAAAATATCCGGATTATCAACAAACCGAATCAGGGCTCTATTATAAATTTCATACGGATATAGACGATGTCAAGCCTGAATCTGGTCAGATTTTGAGTCTTCATTTAAGATATGGCGTCAAAGACTCTGTTATTTTTGATAATCGCGACAGAAGTCCTGCTCCTGTGGATATTATGCTTATGGAGCCGTTGTTTCCCGGCGATATTAACGAAGGGTTTGCTATGATGTCAAAAGGCGACAGTTCATCATTTATTGTCGATGCGGAATCATTTTATGCACATACCGCACAATCACCGCTTCCTGATTTTATAGAACCGGGCAGTAACCTTTATTTTGATATTGTATTGGTAGATTTTGTGGATGAGGAGGATTTTATTAAGGAGCAGGAAAGAATCTCGGAAGAGTTGATGGAAAGAAGCGAAGAACTTGCCCGGGAGGAAAGCGAAAGACTTGATGCTTATCTTGAAAAAGAAGAGATTGAAACAAAGCACCTTGAAAGCGGACTTATTTTTGTTGAAGTTAAGAAAGGTGAAGGAGAAGCTGTTAAACCAGGTCATACTGTTAAGGTAAATTATGAAGGCAGGTTAATTGATGGCACTGTTTTTGACTCATCAATAAAAGCCGGCAAACCAATTGAATTTGTTGCAGGAAAAGGACAAGTTATAAGCGGATGGGACGAAGGTATCTTACATATGAATGTCGGTGGTAAAGCAAAACTGATAATACCTTCATATCTTGCTTATGGCGAACGCGGTATTCAAAACATCATTCCACCTTTTTCTACATTGATATTTGATGTGGAAGTTGTTGATTTGGAATAAATATCCGGAGTTGAATATTTTAATCCAGGTGAATTTTCGTCATTCTATAAAATATATTTTACTAATAGAATTGAAACTTCTTTTTAAGTTTACTTTTAGCCTGAATTTTGCATATAGCTGTTTTATATAATTGTTTGGTCATTGGTAGTTTTTTTTGATTAAGTTTTGATAATTGAATAATGTTTGTAATATAAATGTTTTTACGATGAAAAAAACATCTTTAGTGATCACTGTTATTTCATTTTTTTTATTATTCAGCTGTGCATTAATAAGACAAATTGAAGATGTTTCTTATAATGAAACTGACTCAGGATTAAAGTACAGAGTTATAAAACCAGGCGACGGACTTTTTCCGTCTGATGGGGATTTACTGACTATACATTATATTGCAAAACTTAAGGATGGTACTGTTTTTGATAATACATATGAACGTAATGAGCCTTTAACTTTTCGCATAGGCAGAGGGCATGTAATAGATGGCTGGGAAGAAGGTTTACTCTTAATATCGCAAGGTGGAAAAGCAGAATTTGTTGTTCCCCCTCATCTTGCATATGGTGAAAAAGGTATTAATAAAGTTCCGCCAAACTTTACGGTTATTTTTACAATTGAATTAATTGATATAAAAAGACCTGAAAAGGTTATTAAACCCGATACTGAATTATTTACGTCTACTGCTGAAGGAGTGAAATATGTTATTAGTAAGGCTGGTGAGGGCAGAAAGATTGAAGAAGGTTTGCTTGTAAAGGTTCATTACAAAGGGTATTTTGAAGATGGTGAAGTATTTGATAATTCTGTTTTAAGAAGCGAGCCTTTTGAATTCCTGGTAGGTGAGGGGATGGTTATTAAAGGATGGGATAAGGGTTTTAAGTATCTTAGAGAAGGTGATAAAGCTACGCTATGGATACCTTATCAATTGGCTTATGGTAAAACGGGACGCGGGCCGGTACCTCCGGAAGCAAATATTATGTTTGATGTAGAAATTCTGGAAGTCAGAAATCCGGTAGAGCCAAAGCCTTTTGATACTTTTGGTAAAGATACTCTTGAAACCATATCAGGTTTACAATATATTATAGTTAAACATGGTAAAGATAAAAAACCGGAAGAAGGAGATGTTGTAGTTGTACATTATACCGGTTATCTGGCTGATGGTAAAATATTTGATTCATCTGTCAGAAGAGGCCAGCCTTTTAAATTTGTTGTGGGAAGCAGGCAGGTCATCACCGGATGGGATATAGCGATCAGATATATGCGAAAAGGCTGCAAAGCACGCATTATTGTACCACCTGATTTGGCTTATGCAGATAAAAAGATTGGAAAAATACCTCCTTTTTCAACCTTGATTTTTGATATTGAACTTATTGATATAAAAAAATAAATTTTTGTGATTATGGAATTGTTGAAAATTTTGTGGGACCCCAATCCGGAAATATTCAGAATCGGTCAATTGTCAGTCAGGTGGTACGGATTATTCTGGGCTTTATCTTTTTATATTGGTTATGAGATCATAAGCCGTATTTACAAAAGGGATGGGGTGTCAAGAAAGGAAGTTGACAAATTGTTCATATATATGGCAATAGGAAGCATTCTTGGTGCAAGACTCGGACATTGCTTTTTTTATGACTTTAACTACTATATGAGCAATCCTGCGGAAATTCTTATGATATGGCGCGGAGGACTTGCCAGCCATGGCGGTGCAATTGGTATTGTACTTGCATTATACTATTTCAGGAAAAAAGCTTCGAGCAAATCATACCTGTGGGTGCTTGACAGGGTTGTTATACCTGTTGCCCTGGCTGCATTCTTTATCAGAATGGGGAACCTGATGAATTCAGAAATATACGGTCATGCAACATCTCTGAATTGGGGGTTTATTTTTCCCGGTGAAGAAAATCCCAAACATCCAACACAAATATATGAAGGACTAGGTTATATCCTGGTGTTTGCTACTTTATTGATTTTATATCTTAAAAAAGGTAAAAAATTGCCTGACGGTTTTATAACCGGACTCTTTGCAATCTTATTGTTTACGGTTAGATTTTTGGTTGAATTTGTAAAAGAACCTCAGAATAGTTTTGATGTGAGTGTTATTCAAACCCTGGGCATTAACATGGGGCAAATTTTGAGCATACCTGCTATAATTGCCGGCATATTAATTCTCCGGTATTCATTTAAGAAACGAAGTGAAAACATCAATAAACCATCCAAGGTTTAGTATCTATATTCCTCCCGGAGGAAGAAAGCCCTAAGAGGAAAAGCTCAAAGTTCAAAATCTAAAATCCAAAATTCACCCCGTTAAATAAAAAAATATTTAACGGGGTAAATCCCAAATTCCAAGTTCATAAACCACATCACAAAAATCCGGGAGTTTCTTCTGACATTGAGATCAAGCAATCATATGTTAGTAAATTACCGTGATACCTGAATTCGCCTGGTTACAACATTTTCGGAAACGAATATCTGAATAAAATATACTCCTGTTTGTAAATTGTTTACAATGATTTCACAGTGAAAGTCATTAACCGGTTTATCCAGAATTACCTGACCTGTAATATCAATCAGTCGTATATGATTGATCAAATTATTTGATTTTATTGTAAGAATATCACGTACCGGATTTGGAAATACAGAAAAGCTGATCTTTTCGGTCGTGCCGGCAATGTTAGGTTTGTTCATTTCCACAGTGACGGTAACATCTTCGTCCACAATGGTTATATCGTCTTCGACGGTATAATAACCTTCTTTTACCACATTATAGGTGTAATTACCGGGTTCAATGTCTTCAAAAACATAATCGCCGGGTTCGTTCTCGATACCTCCAAATGTAACTACAGCATCAGTTATAGGTTCATTATCATTAGCGTCAATAACTTCAAAAGTAACAGTAAATTTTGTTTGCAGAATATCCGCTGTTGTAACAGGGGCACCCTCAAGTGATAAAGTGTAATTATCCTTATCGCTTCCTTCTAAATTTGCATCAACAATGCTTACAGTAATATCATAACTCGGACCAGGATGTTCAAATTCAGCAATGACATCAACAAGCTGTACGTCATCACCTTCAATTATACCGATTAATTCAAGATTGTCTTCTATGATAGTTGCATCTGTTGTACCGTCATATTCTTTATCGGCAACAGTAAACGTACCGCCAATTGCCAGCTCTTTATGCTGAACATCAACATCAACTGTGCCGCTAACTGTTTCGTAGTTGCTAGTATCATCCGGAATGAAAGTAACATCTGCCGGATAGATACCCGCATCGGGCACATGGTCAGGATCGTCAAAGACAAAAGTGCCTTCCACGTTAGCCTCACCTCCGGTAAGCGTTGATTCTGATAGTGGCTGCCCGTATGTTATCGGACTTGCCGTTGGCCAATTTATGATAATGGGAGTAGCTTTGTCAAGAACAACTTGTCCGGAAATTGTTCCGGTTAATATGTTTTCACTGCTTATGTGCACAATTACTGCATCTACAAGATCAAGAATATGAATGCCTGCGTTTATCGGTGTTTGTAGTTGAAAAGTAGCTACATTACCTTCATTTCCTGTGAATTCAGCATTGGTGGGACTATAGCTTATAACTCTTAAAATAGTATCATTTATAATATTTGCAAGAATTATGTGATCCACCTCCCTGCCGGTTAATGCAATTGATCCTTCCTGGTACTCAAATCCTTCAGGCAATGGAATATCAAACTGAAAAGCCACAAACGGATCAGCATTTTCTATTTCAATATAAACATCAATGATTTCTCCAACTATGGCTTCAACATCATGTATGATCATAATATTAGGTCCGACAGCCGTAATTTCAAAAGATGCTTCAATTGTGTGGTCACTCGTAACGTTCACAAACTCGTAATATTCAACGGCGCCCACGCTCTCGCCATCCACCAGGACATCCTCAACCTGGTATCCTTCGTCAGGAATGATATCGAATGACTGGTTTGCGCCATGCTCCA